>NZ_JAMOKT010000021.1:0-96543 GCF_023656795.1 Parabacteroides caeci | reverse complement strand
TCGGACAAAGACATCATCGAATACTACCGTACACGATTCCAGATTGAGTTTTGCTTTCGGGATTCCAAGCAGTTTACCGGACTCAATGATTGTCAGGCAAGAGACTTGAGGAAACTCGACTTCGCTTTCAATGCTTCACTGGCCTCGGTAAACATCGCAAAGGTCATGCGGCAACGATACTATCCGTCGCTTTCCATCGGACTGCTAAAGGCCTATCTGAGTAATATTTATATGCTCAAAAGATTTTTTAGCAAGTCCGGTCTGAAACCGAACAGAACTTTTAATACTAAACTTATCAAAGAACTCTTTGGCATAGTGGCAGAAGCCGCTTAGCCGATATGTTGAATTTTTAACGGACTATTAATACTATACTACATCCTTAAACATAATAGTGTGGGAATTTAAGCTTCAAAGGAACGATAAGCGGCGCTATAAGATAACAATGGTGACGCTGAATAACACCTCAGCATCACCATCATAATTCACTCTTTTATAACGACATAAGCATCCGAAGTATAGCGAGTGACACCACATCTCAAGAAACTTTATTTGTAACTACTCTTTGGGTATGAACATACTGATCCCTATCGGGTAATGATCGGAAAGATAATCGTTGTCCGGACCGTTATAAATCTGTGCATCTACGCAATCAGGACGCAGGTTGTCGGTTACAAATATGAAATCGATTCGCTCCTGCTGACGGCGCAGCGCCTCTCCTTTCGGTGAACTGGTTAATATACGGGTAGGGTAAGAATAACGTTGGTTATCAGGAGTGAACATATAACAAATGTCATGCAACGAAGCTGCCATAAAAGTAGAAATCACAGCATAATTCTCCAGATGTTCATCCGTCCATGAGGCATCGAAAGGAGAATGGGCATTCATATCACCCATCAACAGGCAATTGGTTAACTGATTTTTATTGATGTAATTGATAATATTATCGGCTTCCTTTTTGCGTTTTAACCGATCATGAGGATTCAAATGCGTCACCAGGAAATCCATATTCAGGACTTTGCAATGTAACAGGCCATGGCCGTAACCGTCAATCTTTCTGTCGACAACCTTGATAGGCGTTTTCGAAGTAAGCCCGACCGGATAGCCGTTTTCCTTTACGATTGCGGCATAAGGATGACCATAAGAAGCTGCCAGTTCTTTCAGTTTCGCCTCGGTGAAGCCACAAAGTTCGTTCAAGGCCAGTACATCGGGGGATTGTTCTTTGACCCAGGCGGTAAAACGGGCGATACGATCCTTATCCGAACCGTTGCTGAAACCATCCATGATGTTGTAGGAGATGATCTTTATCTTTTGACGGTCGGTGCGCCAGTCACGTTCATAGGTACTTGAAGTCTGAGCATTCAGACCGGAAATAAAGAATAATGCAAAAAGGAAGAGAATACATTTGTTATTAGATAACTGTTTCATTGTTATTTCTGATATTAGATTAATACTATGTTATTTAGAGAAGTGCCCCCAAAGTGCTATTTTTAAGTGTTTACCACCGACACTTCCTTGAATGCATAGCGCCTCACTTCTCCGTTATCCGTTTTCAGAATCAGGTGTCCTGTGGGTTCTATTCCCTGGATACAAGCTCGGAAGACACCTTGTTCATCCCAGTAAGGATGAAAGCCGTCACCACGATACAGGGCTGCCATATAAGCACTCCGAATCTCTTCCTCCTTTTCCTGGAGCAGACCGAGGTAGCGGTCGTAAAGACGCTTCAGGAAACTGTTCAGGATTTCCTCCCGGTCATATTCCCGACCCGTTATCTGTACCAGTGAAACAGGGTTCAAAGCATCACTCAGAAACTCCCGCTGGTTTATATTAATACCGATACCTATCACGGAACAATACAGGGAATGCCCTGTCAAGTCGTTCTCGATCAGCATGCCGCATATCTTTTGGTCATGCCAGTAAATGTCGTTCGGCCACTTCACCGTTATACCGTCCACATAAGCATCAAGCGTTTCCTTTACGCTCAGTGCGGCTATCTGAGAGATCAGGAACTGACGATTAGCCGGAAGAAAATCCGGATACAGGATAACGCTGAACATCAGATTCTTTCCCGGTTCCGACTCCCAGGTGTTACCGACCTGACCCCGTCCGGCTGTCTGGTATTCTGTAACAACGATACTCCCTTCCGGTAAGGGTTCTTTTCCTACCAGTCCGCGGAGATAATTATTTGTAGAGGTTGTTTCTTCGAGCCGGATAATACGCGGCTGTTCATTTTCTTCATTCATCGTATGCTTCTCTTATTTTCTTCGGTAGTTTGGCTATTACCTCACGATAGGAATGGCGAATCCAGTGGCGGATATCGTCGTCGGACATGTCGCGTTCCAGATAAACCCCGTTCCAGTATTTCTTATTAAAATGATAAGCTCCCTCGACTGCTGCATAACGGTCGCGCAATTCTTCCGTATAGTCGGGATTACATTTCAAGGCTATATACGGCTCCTCTGCGTCCAGGGGCAAAAGGGCATACATCTTGTTCTCCACTTTAAAGACGAGCGAGACATCATCGAAAGGAAAACACTCGGTAGCGTTTTTCAACGACAAACAATATTCACGGGCTTCTTCTATATTCATACGTTTTCTCTGTTTTCTATTTTATCGGGACGGAGCGTAGAAAGCATCGTCTATATGCTCGATCCGGAAACCATCCTTCCCTTTTACCAGGGTGATGATGTCGAAACGGACTGGCAAATCCAGGTTAAAATAACGGACGTAGGCATCTGCCGCCGCTACAATACGCCTGATCTTTTTATTATCGACAGCTTCTTCGGGCGAAAGGAGATAATCTTCCGAGCGGGTTTTCACCTCTACGACAACCAGTTCCTTCTCCTTGACGGCAACAATATCCAGTTCGTAATGATGCCATCTCCAGTTGGTATGCAAAATCGTGTAGCCCTGACGGATCAGATAATCGCGTGCCCTTGCTTCACCATCCCTGCCTAAATCGTTTTGTTCAGCCATCTTATTAATTTGCACAAATATACTGTTTTTCTTTTTTATTTGGGCTTTCACTTGTACATTTGCACAATATGGCATTAAAACGGAAATATTCACCACCCCAACCCAATCGCCCGAGGGTGCATAAGGTTACTTTTATGCTCAACGATGAAGAGCAGAAGGCTGTCGACCGCTATCTTGCCAGATATAATATCGAAAACAAATCCCGCTGGTACCGGGAGACAATCCTTTCACATATACTCAAGACACTGGAGGAGGATTATCCTACCCTCTTCAAGGAAACAGAAATGAGAAGATGAATCCATTTAACGACGAATATTTTATGAAACAGGCGTTGGTGGAGGCACGTGCTGCCGCCGACGAAGGAGAAGTGCCCGTAGGGGCCGTTGTTGTATGTAACAATCAGATTATTGCCCGAGCCCATAATCAGACGGAGCGGCTGAACGACCCGACCGCCCATGCGGAGATGTTGGCCATTACGGCAGCCGTAGGCGTACTGGGTGCCAAGTATCTGACTAATTGCAGTCTTTATGTAACGGTAGAACCCTGTATCATGTGTGCCGGCGCCATCGGATGGTCCCAACTCAGCACCATCGTATATGGGGCAAGCGACGAGAAAAGAGGCTTTCAGCAATATGCGCCGAAGGCTTTCCATCCCAAAGCGATAGTAAAAAAGGGAGTAATGGAGAAAGAGTGTGCGGAAGAGATGCAGAAATTCTTTAAGTCACGCAGATAAAAACAAATCAGGTACAAATTACGTGGCTTTCATAACCGTGTAATCTGTTCCTGAATAAATTGTATATACTTATTTTACTTCTTCGAAATCGACATATTCGCCCTCTTCTTTAGTAAAGATCTTCTTGCGATTGGCTGCGGCATAATCTTCCTCTGCGGTATCATGCGACTGACGCTGCCCACCGGAGTAACTACTTGTCTGACGACGCTGTTCCCCTTTCTTTGCATTGCTGCTTCCGCTACCAAACAACATATTCTTAAATGTACGCAGGATAGAGAAACCCATCAGGAATACTAACAGGATGAAGAAGAAAAACATTACAAACAAAAACTTAAACATAATATTATTCGTTACTTAGTTGGTTTATAAGAGAAACACATAGACCAGACCTCTTGTTTATTGTCTTTTGTTAAAAATAGACAAGAGGATATAGAGAAGAATTGTTCCCGCTATACCAAGCATACCGAAAAAGGCAACGAACAGGACTGCGCAACCCACTAATATATAGCGTCTTTCATTACCTTTCCATGCAACCGACTTGATCTTTAACGAGAACATAGGGATCTCAGACACAAGCAATAAGGAGGTAGCCAACGCCACCACCAGCGTAACCACAATAAATAAGACATTATTCGCCTGGCTCAAAGGGGACAATGAATATCCGACCGAAGCCCAGAATAACGCATGTGCCGGAACCGGCATACCGATAAATGAAGTTGTCTGCCGCTCATCAATATTGAATTTGGCAAGACGCAAACCGGAGAAAGCAGGAATCACGAAAGCCAGATAAGGAATATAACGCCCTATCTCGACTAAAGGGAGGCTTGCCTGTCCCAGCATGGAGAATACGATCATACCGGGTGCCACTCCGAAACTCACCATATCCGACAATGAGTCCAACTCTTTTCCCATCGGAGAATAAGCCTTCAGCAAACGGGCGGCAAAGCCGTCGAGAAAATCGAACACGGCAGCAATGATGATCCATATGGCAGCCCACAAATAATTATCCTGCAAAGCCATCACAGTGGCGATGCATCCTGATACAAGACTCAAACAAGTGATTGTATTGGGAATATGCTTTCTTATATTCATTCTTTCGTATATTTTCCGGATTCTATTCGCACGGGCATTTGCTTAACCGTGCAATCGGTGTCTGGTTACCGGTCACCTTCTGATCCATCTCAATCAAGACTTCGGTTCCCACCGGCAAATAAACATCTACACGCGACCCGAATTTGATAAAACCCATCTGTTCATCCACGTGACATTTTTCTCCAACCTTGGCATACGTAACAATACGCCGGGCAAGTGCTCCCGCAATCTGGCGTGCCAGTACATCCACCCCATTCTTGGTTGTGATAACAACGGCCGAACGTTCGTTCTCGGTACTGCTCTTCGGCAAATAGGCCGCCATGAACCGTCCGTTATTATGAGAGACATGTTTCACAGTGCCGTTTACCGGAAACCAGTTGGCATGTACGTTAAACACGGACATAAAGATAGATATCTGCAAACATTTCCGGTGAAGGATCTCGTTTTCCATCACTTCCTCGATTGCTACGATCGTACCGTCGGCCGGTGCAATCACCAGACCTTCAGAGTCGTAAGGGAAACGACGAAACGGACTGCGGAAGAAATTCAGGATCAGCAGGAAAAGAATAGTCGAAACTGTCGCAACAGAATAGAACAGCACTCCCTTACCTACGGTATGGTATAATGCGACATTTACGACAAATAAAACCGTAAATAACGTAAGTAGCAGGCCTGTTCCTTCTTTATGTACTTTCATCCTTCTTCTTAAACTGCGTTTTTATTACAATTTGCAAAAGTATTCATTTTTACGGAATAACAAAACAAATAAGATGACAAATCAGTTGACTGCGGACAGATGCGAAGCCGGACTGTCAACCGGGAGTCATCAACTGTCTACAGATTCGATAGTTCCCAGTTCCACATACCACAGGTAACCCTCTACCTTTTCATATCCCATCTGCCGGATCAGTTTCATATAATTCTTCACCTGGTTATGATATCTCTTATCCTGAATTTCACCGAATTTATAGTCGATCACCACGACTTTATCTTCCGATATCATGACCCGGTCGGGACGTTTGGACAATCCTTTTCCGAAAAGGATATCGACTTCATTCAGCACACGGGCCGTCCCGTCATACCAAGGATGCACTTCCGGCATTTCCAGCAATTCTTCCAGCCGGACAATCAGCGACTCTGCTTCATCCTTATTGATGACACCGGCCAAACGATAGCTTTCGACGGCCGCGGGGATATCTTTTTGTGTCCGTATCTGACTGAGCACCTCGTGCATCAGGGCACCGTGTTTACGACGGGCATTATCAAAGAAAAAGCCTTTGCCATGCAGACGAAGCTGTAAACGGTCGTCGGGGGAAATAGAGTTGATACGAGCCATCGCGATCTCCTCGGGACTGTGTCCATCCTGCTTGGCTACCGCGGGATGCCACCAACTACCCAGTTCAAAGATCCCTTCTTTCGTATCAAAAGAAGAAGGCAATGAAACAAGCGCGTCTCCTTCCCGGGTATCCTTCACCTCCAGATACAAGCCTGCCCATAAAGCATCGGCCATGGAAGAGATCTTTTCGACTTCGCCGGTCTCTTCCTTTATCTTTTTCGGACGGGGAGCAAAAACGATCAGTTCGTCTTTGGAGCGGGTGAAAGCGACATATAATGTATTCAGATTATCAATGAAAGCATGCAATCGCTCACGGAAATAGTCTTCCGCAAAAATGGTATTCCCCAGCGACTGGCTATAGCGAACAGGAACCAGATGCAGCCGGTTGAACGGCTTGGTTTCCGGTTTGCACCACAGGATAACCGGTTTGCTGGGCTTATGGTCTATCTCCCAGTCACCGAACGGGATAATGACGACCTTGAATCCGAGTCCTTTCGACTTATGGACGGTAAGGATACGGATGGCATTCTGCGCATCCGGGGTAGCGATTGTTTTACGGTATCCCGTCTCATCCCACCATTTCAGGAAGCGAGTCAGATCGGCACTTTCTTTTTGGGTATACTCCGATACCATATCGAGAAACGCCTGAACGAAGACCTGTTCGTTATCCTGAAATTCTCCGGAGAAAAGACGGAAAAGTCCTTCTGATATTTCATACAGCGACTGGCGGGAAAGAGTCTGCAACTCCGATGCAATCTCCGGCGGAAAAGCCAGACCGGAAACGGTTACGGAATATGCCTCCGAGAGATTCTCGTCTTTCGTCGCTCCCTGTAAAATCCGGTAAGAGTACAAGGCTGTCTGTTCATTGATTTTATCTTCCGGATTTCTCAGATACCGTAACAAGGCAACCATAAAACGGACTGCCGGCGATCCGCTGACAAACAGGGCGTCGTCGGAGATTATGTCGTAATGATAACGGTCGGAAGGGTTTGCCTCCTTATAAGAAAGCAGCTTTTCAGCCACCATCGCCCCTTCCATATTGGTACGGACCAAAATGGCGATATCCTTCAGGGCATAACCGTTATCCTGTAATTGTTCCACCACACCGGGCAGACGGTCCAGGGCCTCTTCTTTCCAGTCTTTCTCTTCATCACCGGCAAGAAATTCTATTTTGACATGGCCGTCTTTCTGTTTGAACGGCGGCGGAACCTGTTGATAACTTTTCGTATAAGCCGACATGATCTTTGTCAGATAGGCGGCACGCTGTTCTTCACTCAGCGAAGAGGTCAGCAGGCTTTCGTTATATACGCTTTGCAAGACACCGGGGATAGCGGTAAAGAACGTATTATTAAATTCAACGATATTCCGGCAGCTGCGCCAGTTTTCCTTCAATGTTTCTTCCTGTACTTCTTCCTGCGAGAAATCGGCTTGCACCTGTTCATCCAGCAATTTCCAGTCGGAGTTGCGGAAGCGGTAGATACTTTGTTTTACGTCTCCCACAATCAGATTGGCCCGGTCGTGTGCCAGGCTTTCTTCGATCAGCGGACGGAAGTTGTTCCATTGCATACCGCTGGTGTCCTGAAATTCATCAATCATATAATGATCGACGTGCGTACCGGTCTTTTCATAGATGAACGGGGCATCGCTGCCTCCGATCACTTTATTCAGCAGCTCGGTCGTATCGGCAATCAGCATGACATTCTTTTCCTCCCGATAGGAGGCTATCTGGCGGGAAACGTCGGTCAGGATACCCAGAGTATAATAATAACGTACGATTTCACGGGCCGTATTATAAGCGGTCAGATTAGAGAACAGGGCGATGATACGTTTGATACAATCATTCAGACCGTCTTCAAAAACACAACCGATGACCTGACGCATTCCTATCGGAGTTGTTTTGGTAAAACAGCCTTCCAGATTATCGGCTAGGCCGATAAAGGTGGCTGTCGGCTCTTTCATCTCGCCTTTCGCCAGACGGTCCAGCAGGGTGAGCGGAGAACGGCTTCCTCCCTTAAAATCGGTTGTACGGATAGCATACTTATTGAGTAAAGCAAGACCGCTCTCGCCCAATCGTTTCGCTTCGGCTTCTACCGAACGGATAATACCGAATAATTCATTTTTATAGTTTTCGAGTGCTTCCTTATCCTCAATATCTTTAGCCACTTCTTCACTGGAAGCCTTGTAGCTTTCCTTAAAAACTTCACGGCTCAACGACATGATATCTTTACGGAGATTCCATTCGCCTCCATTCTCTATCTTATCTTCGGCGAAACGAAGCAGCCAGCCTAACAGTTTCTTGCTTTCCGGCTTTTCAAGATCCGCCAGCAGGTTATCGACAGCTGAAGTGAGCACCAGCTCCTGGTCCATTTCAATGCCATAGCCGCCCTGCAAACCTATTTCACGGGTAAAAGCACGCATAGTCTGCTGGAAGAAACGGTCGATGGTACTGATATTGAATGCCGAATAATCGTGCAGGATATCGGTTAATATCTTTTTTGCCTGTTTACGGACTTGTTCTTCGGTCAGCGCATAGGTAGCCCGCAAAGATTCCACATAATCAGACTTACGACCGGAAGAGAGGTTGTAAAGTTCCTCCACAATACGGCCTTTCATCTCATCGGTAGCCTTATTGGTAAACGTCACCGCCAGGATACGGCGATAAGCTCCCGTCCCGCCAAACAGCAAGGTCAGGTATTCACCAGTCAGCTTATGGGTTTTTCCGGCTCCCGCCGAGGCTCTGTAAACAGTCAGCATAGTTTTAATTATTAATGAGAGGTTTTAAATTAGAAAAAATTGAGCTATATGCTAATTATTGAATTGAACCAATTAGCGACGGTGTCTTCAGGCTGTAGGCCTGTAACAAACTAGCCCAGGGTTCTACCCCTGGGTCCCCTTGAATCCTTCTCTTTCTGAGGCACCCTGTAGGGGTGCGACAAGATTGAAAAGGTTGATATTTATCTTGTCCCGTCCCTACAGGGCGGAAAGACAGGAGCGGGTTTTCATAAACCCAGGGTTAGAACCCTGGGCTGGTTTGTTAAAGCCTTACAGGCTTACATTGACACCGTAAGGGCGGTTCGCGAATCGCCCCGACCAACGACACTACATTCAAACCTGACAAATATTGAATCTCCTCAAATAATCCGGCTCTTTACATAGCCTTCCTTTTGGAGGATTTCAAGTACTTTCTGACGCAAATCTCCCTGTACGATGATTTCTCCGTCCTTAGCGGAACCGCCTACCCCGCATTTTACCTTCAGGAATTTACCTAAAGCCTCCATATCCTCTGTCGTACCACGGAATCCGGTCACCAATGTAACGGCTTTACCACCCCGGTTCCGCTTGTCCAGCGAGATACGCAATTGTTGTTTCTCTTTGGGAAGTGTATCTTCTTCTACCTCATCCCCTGTATTATATTGAAAATCCGGATTGGTGGAATACATCACCCCCAAACGGTCTTTCCAGTCATTATTCTTCATAATTCATTACATTTTATTTGGTTCAAAACTACAAATTAACAGCGGGATAAGCAAAAGAACGGAGAATAATACATATCTTTGCTTGAAACAGACTGATTTTCATAACTATTTTAATTATCACACTAGTTCGTATGAAAAGACTTTTTTTCATATTATCCCTTATACTACTGATTGATCGTTCCATGTATGCCCTGCCGGACGATAAGGACGATTATATTTTAGTTATCCATTCCATCAACTTTAACGAAGTATGGACGCAAGGTATTTACGAAGCAATCAATAAGACTTTTTCCCAGGAACATATAACAGTGCTTGGCGAGGAGTTATCTATCCCTGCTATAAAAGATACGACAGATGTAAATGAGAAACTGGAAATATTACGTAATAAATACCCCACCCCTCCCAAAGTCGTTGTTTGCATAGGCGATCCGGCCTGGTTGCTCTGCCGTCCCCTTTTTGATAATGAATGGAAAAATGTACCTTCCATCATCTGCCATTCACAGGAACTGGTCCCGATAAAAATAGAATATTTACTGAAAAGAGACCTGGAAACTATCGAACATATGGCTCTTACGGAAGATGAGATAAAAGGATACAATACAACCAGACTGATCCAGCCCCTTTTCGTAAAAGAGACCATTGAAACAATAAAGAAGCTACAGCCTGAACTGAAAAAAATAATCTTTATTTGCGACAACCGCTACATCAGTTTATATACCAAGCAGGAGCTTTCAAAAACAATACAGGCAAATTATCCCGAGTTAAAACTGGAAGTGTTGTCCACTCCAGCCCTCTCTACCGAAAATCTGCTGGACAGCTTAAGTATATATGACCAGAAAGCAGGCATCATCTATTACTCCTGGTTTGTCTTCAAGAACTCCAAAGAGAATCATTACCTGATCGATAACGTGCAAAAGATGACCAACAGCTTTTCCCTGCCACCGGTCTATCTTCTGGCAGACCTGAACATCGAGACCGGCAATTTTGCCGGGGGACATTATATCTCGGAAAATGATTTCAGCGAATCTGTTATTGCCACCGTCCGGTTAATATGGCAAGGAACCGCAGCCCGGGATATCCAAACCCATATCGGAGGGGAGCCGCACACCTATCTCAATTACCAGCATCTGCTCAACCACGGCATCGAACCGTCCCGCTTTCCACCCAATGCCATTTATTACCAGCAGCCACCGACATTCTTTCAGAAATATAAAATACATCTGTTCAGTGCATTTGCAATCATTATCCTGCTGGCGACAATTGCCGTCCTGCGCTTCCGGCTTTATATCCAGAAACTAAAACAGGAAGATGAACGCCGCGAAAAGGAAAAAGCGGAAGAGGCTAACCGGCTGAAATCTGCGTTCCTGGCAAACATGAGCCACGAAATACGCACTCCGCTCAATGCCATCGTCGGCTTCTCCAACCTGATCGCCCATTTGGAAAGTCCGGAAGACACTGCCCAATTCTGTAATATCATCGAGACCAATAACGAGCTATTGCTCCAACTGGTCAACGACATACTGGATTTATCAAAGATAGAGGCCGGCCAGTTGGAATTTACCTTTTCCAACATCAATGTTTCTTCGTTGCTCACAACACTGGCGCAGACATTCAAAAGCCGGACAAAGGAGGAAGTAACCCTGGAATGTTCAATACCCGGACATCCCTGTTTTATCTATTCGGAAAAGACACGCCTGACACAGGTCATAACCAATTTTCTGACCAATGCCTGCAAATTCACTTTCAGAGGAACTATAAGAATGGGATATGAAGAAATAGAGGGCGGCCTGCGTTTTTATGTTTCCGACACCGGCAAAGGTATTTCCAAAGAAAACCTTCCGCACGTGTTCGAACGTTTTGCCAAATTCGACAATTTCATACAAGGTACAGGACTGGGATTATCTATCTGCCTGACAATTGTAAAACGTCTGAACGGAGAGATCGGAGTCGAATCGGAAGAGGGGAAAGGAAGCACCTTCTGGTTCACCATCCCCTGTGAAGTTCATCATAAAGACATTGTCATTTCTGAATCAAGACAGTAGCATAAGCGGCAATTCCTTCCTGGCGTCCGGTGAAGCCCAGCTTTTCCGTGGTAGTCGCTTTGATGGATATATCCTCTGCATCTACTCCCATCACTTCAGCCAATGTCTGTTTCATCAGCGGGATATGCGGATTCAATTTCGGTTTTTCAGCTGCTATCGTTGCATCTATATTACCTAACGTATAGCCGGCATCACGAAGCAACTCCATTGTTTCATATAGTAAAACTTTACTGTCAATGCCTTCATACTCTTCAGCCGTATCAGGAAAATGATAACCGATATCGCGCATATTGGCAGCCCCCAATAAAGCATCACAAATGGCATGTATCAACACATCCGCATCGCTATGCCCTTGCAACCCCATTGAATGTTCGATTCGAATCCCTCCTAACCATAACTCACGGTCAGCGACAAACGCATGCACATCATAGCCGAAACCAACCCGTATCTTCATAATTTTCAGTTCTTAATTTTCAATCTTCAATTATCTGAACAGGTTCTTTATCCCGTCCATATCAAACGACAGTGTGAAACGAAGTGTCTGGTCCAACGGGTTACTCTGAACGGTACTTACCAGATAGGCTGCATCCAACTGGAATACACTCATGCGGAAACCGGCTCCGACAGAGAAATACTGGCGGTTACCCTTATTGGCATTCTCATAGAAATAACCTCCACGAAGGAAAAACTGCTCGTTATAGCTATACTCGGCACCGATCGAGACCATTACTTCCTGCAATTCACCCTTGAAACCGTCAGGCGAGTCACCGAAAGATTTGAAGATACCGGAGATACCGGATACATTATTATAATCTTCTTTTTTCTTATCGTATTCGGCTTTCTCTTCATCCGTATACCCTTCCTGCAAATAAGGCAGACTCGGAACCAGATATTTACTCAAATCCAGATACAAACCGATCCGGTTATAATCATCGATCGGATACAGCAAACCGGTACCCAGACGAAGTGTTGTCGGAATAAATTCATTATGTTCTCCCCCGTCATAAGAGATTTTAGTACCAATATTAGACACATTGAAACCGAAACTCCACAAACATTCACTGTTACCCAGGATCACATATTTCTCCAGATAACCCGCAATATCCGCAGCAAAGGCATTACCGGGCACGCGGCTTTCATCAGCCGGGTCGGTTCCCATATCCGAACGGATATAACGCATAGCCACAGCCATCGAAAAAGATTCAGACAATTTACGGCTATAACTTACATCGAAAGCCATTTCATAAGGGCTTACCGAATAACCCGTCTGTTCGCCGGTCAGCGGATTATAGGGTACATCTCCCAACGAGAAATAACGCAAGGAAGCACCGACAGCCTGCAAATCGCTATCACCGATTTTATAGTAACCGGACAGATTCGCCAAAGCCACATCATTGACCAACTTACGCAACCAGGGAGTATATGATAAAGAAACGCCTGCCTTACTATACATAAACGCATATTTAGCAGGGTTCCAATATTGAGAGTTTATATCGGGAGTAGTCGACGCCCCGTTATCACCCATACCACCACCACGTGCATCAGGTGCAATTGATAGCGAAGGCACTGCAGTATTAACCGGAGCAAATGTATTTTTCTTCTGAGCCCACACGGATAATACAGCCAAAAGGCTGAATACTACTATAAATGTACTGATTCTTAATTCTTTTATCATACTATATCTGTTAAAAACGCGGTAAATAAAATTTACCCTACCAACATATAAACTGATTTTATATTACTTTATTGTGCGAGGATTATTAATTTCTTTGCGTCTGTTGCCTCTTTGGAGCCACCCGAGCTGATCGCCGCACGATAAATATACACCCCGGGACGAAGGCATCCTCCCCGGTTATTCGTCAGATCCCAGGTTACCGTATAGGACTTGAACAGTTCGGAAGCGCCGGTCTCCTGATGCTTCCATTGCAGACGCCCCATCATATCGTACACCATGATACCGACTGTCAGCTGGCTTTCCGGACGATTATGGAACAAATGGAACTCCACCTGTTCACGTGCCGGACTGGGGGATGCCGTCAACTCCAACAGATAAGGCTTCAATCCCTCGACTACCTCAAATTCAAATTCATATGTCGTCGAATTGTTCTGTATATCCCAGACTTTAAACTCTGCGGTATGGATTCCCGGCGTTAAGGCAGGGATCAGGTATTTCGCGATCCCTTCTCCGTCACTTCCCGGAATCAGTTCATAATAACTGTTCAGATTAAAGCTGAACGAAGGATCACCGTCGATAATCAGCATCATATCATGACCGATGCTGCTACCCGTTATATTCACGCCACTCTTATCCCAAAGACGCGCCACAAAGAACGGGGTTGTATTAACCTGGCCACCACTGACGAATGTCGAATCGTTCAGGTATAAAGCACGGACTTCGGGCCCCTCATGATCGTCTTCCGCGTTATCATCAGTTCCCCCGACCCGATAATTCAGATAAGCACCCTGCGCCTCCAGATTATTTGTCTCATCCGATGCGTAGAGGTTCATCTTACCGAACTCATTCGAATAAGAAATATCCTTCGGCACAGTAAACGTGAAACTGAACTTTCCGGCACGAACTGAATCATTGCCGATAAAAAGTATATTCGAATAATCTGTATATTTAAATTTCGTTCCGGTCTTATTATTATCCAATGTCTCATAAGATAAGCGGCTGTCCATAACGGTCGGGTTGAGCAGACCATTAAAGCCGGTTGCAATATTTCCTCCCGGATCCAACACTTCACCTTCCACCGTTATCTTCTGCAATGCTTTAAAATCGACCGGTTCGTCCGTTACCGGATTCCCGTTTATAGCAGTCACCCGCATCCGGTACTCCGGATAAGCCAGCTTTAATGCGGGGTCGCCGATCAAAGCGAATCCCAACTTATAGCGGCTGGAACCCAATGCCCGTTTGGTTGCTTTCATCACCTCACCCAACGTTAGCCGGCGTCCGTTCTTTTTCTCGAACAAGTTACGGATCAAGTTGTCATTAATAGAAAAGTTAGGACTGGAATAAGCCACACGAGTCGTAGTAAACAAACCGATGCCACCACTTACCTTATTCAGGAACACCTGCTCGCCGGCAGAAGTAACCGGAGCATCAAAACGGCAGAAGTCACAAGTCGCCGTAATCCACACAGGCAGACGGGTATAAGTTGATTTCGTTATATCACTTTCTGTCAATACCTTTTCATCACTCCAGGATACGGTATTACCATGACCTGTATAATTGATCAGCAACAATCCGTTCTTAAGCTGTTTCTGAAGATTCGTTTTTACATCGGGATAGGTACTTAAACCTCCGGAAAAGTCCTTTTTATAAGAATCAAAATAAATCTTGTTTACCATGAACTCCGGATGACTGGTATTTATATATTCGCCCAGATCATCAGCCTGTTGAGCATGCTGTATCATGTAACCGTCCGCATTACTTCCGTCATCTGCTACAAAGCAGACGTTATTCTTCCACGATCCGGTCTCTTTATTATCCATATAGTTGATAACCTTATCCACCATATTGGTCGCCTCGGCCAATGTCCGGACAGGGAAACGTCCGATACCGATATCCACTCTGGCTGACACTAACCCCTTTCCGTTATTGCTGTCATCCAGAAAACCGAAATAGTCATCTACCACATATGATTTATCATCCAAAGATTCCTCAGTCTGATAAGTCAGCAGCATATTGTTCTTTGCCACATTCTGCCAACTTGAAGTAATGAAGCGATTATCAAACGCCCCGTCACCGAAAAGAAGCAGATATTTGGGAGCATCGGCCTCCGAAGTCTGCCGGTCATAAAACATCTTCATAAAACGACGGTAGGCTGTCGCATCCGGGGTTCCACTGGAAAATTCATTATAAATCGCATCCGGAGAAACGACCTGAACGGTCAACCCGTCGCGGGTACGATGTGCTTCGGCCAGACGTTCTGCCTGCGAAGCCAAACCTGACTGAGCGATAATAACCATATCTGTCTGCGGCAAAGCATGCAAATCCTGATTCGTCACATCACCTATCACTTCAGGGGACGGTAATGTCTGGTTTCGCTGCACCAGGGCAAATTCCCTCAACGTTCCCGCCGGAATAGAGAAAGACAATTCGCTTCCGCTCAATTCCGTTTCCATCCGTTTCGGGTTCAACTTATCGGTCACATCAAAGACCAACGTATTCGCATTCGCATTCTGAATAACGAAACGGGAAGCGTTATTTACCGAAGCCAGGCTACGGAAAAAAGTACAGGCGTCATAGGGTTGCAGTTCACGTTTCATCTGCAAACGGATAAAATCCAGATGTACGTTCTTATGCCCTAACTGTCCGTATCTTACATTTACTTTCACATTTGTACTTTTGTCCCCCTTCCAATCCACGACCTCATATACCGAACGTGCCATAGTATACGTTTCACTACCACCCGTACTGCTATAAGAGATACTCCTTTCCAACACTTTGTTTCCATCCACGCTCATGGTCACACTTCCGTTACCACTTGTCGGCTTGGCGATAAAGCGCAACGTGACCTTACCGTCATCATTGGTTATACCGGTTATACCGTTAAATGAGAAGTCCCTTGAAAGAGTCATATCCATCGCTTCCCCAAAAAGTTCACGTCCTGAGTTATTAACGGAAACAAGGTCTTTTTCATGCAAAAGATAATCATCATAAGTCGTCACTTTCAGAGATGCACCGGCAGCAGACGCCACAGATTCCATTTCTTTTGTACCTGTTGCATCCGTCAGGAAGTAATAACCGTAATTGGAATAAGGGTTATTGGTATGGACAAAACTTTTTAATTCCTTGTTGTCGTACGTCCAGTCGGTAACACCGCAACCATAGAACAGCAAATAATCGTCACCACGCCAGACCGGCACGGCGGGCACATCGTCTATATAAGGTTTCGAGAAATCTTCATCTAACATACAACCGCCATACCCATGCACGGAAACCTTGGCAGGATCAGAGAACCCCATTCCACGCAGGTCGGCATATGTCAGTTTATAAAATCCTCTGTCTTCAACCTGTACCTTCACCCATTTGCCGGACGACAATGCGGAACTGGCTGCATATTTGCTACCATCCGCCCAGGCAGAAGTAAAAAAGCAGATACTTATTATTAATGTATATAGTATTCGTAGCATAGTCATTCATTTCCCGTTATCTCACGTGGAAATCCAAAAGCTTCCGCTCGCCGATATAGCCCTGCAAATGATCATCGATCTTAACCGGCCCTACACCCACCGGCGTACCTGTAAAAATCAAATCTCCTATCTTCAGGGTAAAGAAACGGCTCACATAAGCGATAATCTTGTCTACCGGAAAAAGCATATCCGAGGTATTTCCCTCCTGCACTTTCTGACCGTTTATATCCAGATGGAACGGGATACTGTTGATATCCCCAACTCTGTCCAATGGCACAAACGCCCCGATAACAGCCGAATTATCAAATGCTTTACTGATCTCCCAAGGCAATCCTTTCGCACGCAACTCTCTTTGCAGATCACGGGCGGTAAAATCGATACCGACTGTTACTTCATTATAGTAACGATGTGCAAAACGTTCGGCGATGTTCTTACCCAGCCGGTCTATCTTCACGACAATCTCCGTTTCATAATGTATCTCCGATGAAAAATCGGGAATGAAAAACGGTTTTCCATCCTTCAACAGGGAGGAATCGGATTTCATAAAGATAGTAGGCTCCGATAATTCTAACGAATGATGCAGCTCTTTATTGTGTTCTGCATAATTCATTCCTACTGCTATAATCTTCATTTCAGTGATTAATTGAGTTCAAGCGATTAAACATGACAGCCAGATGGGCATACATGGAAGTATTCTGTACTACAATATGTTCCGGGACACGGATACGGAACGGGGTAAAATTCCATAAGGCTTTGATTCCCCCGGCAATGATCTGCTCGGTCACCTCCTGCGCTTTATCGACAGGCACGGTAATAACACCGATCGTCGCCCCGAATTCTTTTTGCTTAGCAGGAAAATCATCCAAATGAAATACAGGAATGCCATTGACAACCGTTCCGGCCAGTTCCTTGCGGACATCAAATCCGGCAACGATCTCCAGACCGTACTGATTCAACCCGGTGTCCTGCAATAAAGCAGCTCCCAGGCTACCAACACCAAATAAAAAGGCCTTGTGCTGCGCGGTAAAACCTAAAAAATCCTCCAACACATCCACAAGGGCACAAATATCATAGCCTACCCTGGTTTTCCCCGAAATATTTACAAACGAAAGATCTTTCGCCACCTGGCTAGGATCTACATTAATTTCTTTAGCAATCTGGGTAGATGATACAAACGTCTCTCCCTTACCTTTCATCAGTTTCAGAAAAGCAAGATACCAGGGCAATCTCCGAAGCGTCGGCTCCGGAATTTTCCAGGCTTGTTTCAAGTCATCATTAGCCATTTTCTTTACATTATTAATGTAGCCTACAAAAGTACAATTTTGTTCCTAATCCTAGGCAAAAGCATGAGTTTTTTGTTCCAAACTTATAAAAAAAAGGCAATCACTTTGCATTCAAAGGATTGCCTTTTTTTATTTCTATATTTTATTAAATTCTTTCCAGCGTAGCGACAATGAAGTCCCACACTTTTTGCACAGTCGCGATATTCACCCTTTCATCCGGTGAGTGCGGGTGCTCCAGATCCGGACCGATAGAAATCATATCCATTGTAGGATAAGATTCCTGGATGATGCCGCATTCCAGTCCGGCATGCATGACCTTTACCGAAGGTTTCTTTCCAAACAATTCCTCGTATGTCTGCTGCATTACGTTCAGAATCGGAGAATTGATGTTCGGCTGCCATCCGCCATAAGAACCGCCGTATTCCACCTTAGCTCCTGCCAAAGCAAATATACTTTCCAGGCTTGAACAAACAGAGGCCTTACGGCTCTCCGATGAACTGCGGACCAATATCTTTATTTCAATCAATTCATTGTATGATTTGACAATGGCCAGGTTGGAAGAAGATTCCACCGTTCCCGGGAAATCACTCAACATACTGATCACACCATTCTGGCAACCTTCGATCGCATTGATAATATCATCCTGAATCTCTTCCGGAATCAGCGTGCCGGGCAGATCAGTCATATCGGCAACAAAGCTGATATTATTCTCAATGCCTTTATATTCCTCCCGGAACATATCCTGATAATCGCTTACCAACTCCCATAAAGCCTCTACATTATCACCGGGAATGGTAACAACGGCAAATGCCTCACGCGGAATCGCATTACGCAACGAACCGCCTTCGATAGACGACAGACGAGCTCCATAGTCGCAAACGGCCTCTTTCAGGAAACGGAATATTAATTTATTGGCATTGGCACGTCCCAGATGGATATCCACACCTGAGTGACCGCCTTTCAATCCTGTCAGGCTCAGCTTTACAGCCACATCCCCTTCAGGAATATAAGTATCTTCTTTAAACTGGATCGAAATATTCAGGTCCGCACCGCCGGCACAACCGACAAACAATTCACCTTCTTCTTCCGAATCGCAGTTAATCAATGTTTCTCCTTTCAGGAAACCGGGCTTCAAACCGAAAGCGCCATCCATTCCCTCTTCTTCATCGATCGTGAAAAGAGCTTCTATCGGTCCGTGCTTGATAGTCGTATCAGAAAGCACCGCCATAGCCAACGAAGCACCGATACCATTGTCGGCACCCAATGTCGTTTCACGGGCTGTTACCCAGTCGCCATCTATATAAGCATCAATCGGGTCAGTCAGAAAATCATGTTTCACAGAAGAATTTTTCTGGGGAACCATATCCAGGTGAGATTGCAGGATTACTGTTTTGCGGCCTTCCATTCCGGGAGTGGCCGGTTTACGGATCAGAACGTTTCCTGCTCCATCCCGCAAAGTTTCCAATCCCAATCCTTTTCCAAAAGCTTCTACAAAACGAGTGACTGCTTCCATGTGTCCTGTCGGACGGGGGATTTGTGTGAGGTCATAGAAATAACCCCAGACATGCTGCGGGGAAAGATTCTTGATTTCTGCTGACATAGACTTAATGTTTAATTTTAAAAACTCTTATTTTATACATATAGTATCTATTCTGAAACAACGGCGGGTGCCTCTTTGTTCGTAAGTGGCAGAGCCACAATGCCGAACAGGCCGCACAACACCGTCCATGCCGTCTGCACCGTATGAACCACCAGGGCAAAAGCGGCAGCATCATTTTCGTTGACACCAAAGCAAACCAGCGTAGCGATCACCATGAAATGCCAAGCACCGATTCCCGCCTGTACAGGGACGGCAACCCCGATGCTACTCATGGTAAAAGCAATCAGTCCGACCGTTATTCCCAGATCACGGGTAAAGTCGAATGCATAGAACGTTATATAGAAATAACAGAAATAGCCACCCCATATCATCAATGTCTGTGCCACGAAACGTCCTTTCTGCTTCAGCAGCCAGATGCTCTTCATTCCGTCCCATACATTCAGCAACAACGCCTTTGCTTTCTGCACCAGCGTAAAGTTACTCATATATTTGAAAACAAACCAAATTCCGACCACTAAAATTACTGCACCGACGTAAATCCATATCGAATCGAACATTTTCTGGAAACCTTCCAGCAGCGCGGGGTTCTTCGCAAAGAAGCTGACAAAGAAGTCGAAATTGAAAATAAAAATCAACAAAGTAATCGATCCCACTACGATCGTATCGCTCACACGGTCGATCAGCAAGGTTCCCAGCAACTTGGTAAACGGGATCTTATCATACTTGGTGATAATACCGCAACGCCAGACTTCACCGACACGCGGCAGCACCATATTCACGGCATAGTTTCCCAGCACGGCATAAATGATATTACTCATTTTAAAACGCTCGCCCAATGAGGAGATCAACAACCCCCAACGCAATCCGCGAACCACATTGGCAAACAGACCGAACAGTAAAGAAACCAATATAATATCATATCTTACCCCCTCACGGATGACACGCCATATCTCGGTGACATCCATATGACTATATAAAAACCAAAGCAGCAAACAGCCAAAAGCTAAGGGTAAAAATATCTTGACAAACGTTTGTAGGATACTCTTAAAATTCATTCTACGTAGGATACTTTAAATTATTTGTTGTATTTTTGTGCACCCGCAAAGATAAGCATTATATTTTAATACGAACATTTTACACCAAAGAACTGGATGAGATTAGTTAAGCCAAAGAAAGCATTAGGACAGCATTTCCTGAAGGATTTACAAATCGCTCAGCGTATTGCCGATACGTTGTCGGACTACAAAGATTTACCGGTTCTGGAGATCGGTCCCGGCATGGGAGTGCTTACCCAATACCTGCTGGAAGCGGGCCATGACCTGACCGTGGTGGAACTGGATATGGAATCGGTAGATTACCTGGAACAAAACTTTCCGGCGCTTGAAGGGCGTATCCTGGCAGAAGATTTCCTGCGGCTGGACCTTTCCAAACTTTTCCCCGGCCAGTTCTGTGTGATCGGGAATTATCCTTATAATATATCCAGCCAGATATTCTTTAAAGTCCTCGACTTTAAGGAACACGTGCCCTGCTGTTCGGGGATGATCCAGAAAGAAGTGGCAGAACGTCTGGCAGCCGGACCGGGCAGCAAGACCTACGGTATCCTCAGCGTCCTGTTGCAAGCCTGGTATACGGTAGAATATCTCTTTACTGTCAGTGAATTCGTATTCGACCCGCCTCCAAAAGTGAAAAGTGCAGTCATCCGCATGGTACGGAACGACCGGAAAGAACTGGGATGCGACGAGAAATTATTCAAAACGGTAGTCAAGACCTCTTTCAACCAACGTCGTAAGACACTCCGGAACTCGATGAAACCACTGCTGGGAAAGGATTGTCCGGACTACGCACTGCCGGTTTTCGACAAACGGCCCGAGCAGCTCTCGGTTGAACAGTTCGTCGAACTGACGTTGATTGCGGACCGGTGGCTGAAGCAGACAGGGACTATACAGAAGGAATAAAAACGGGGTTACAAACAACATGACCTATGATTGAACTGACGAAAGACTATATCGACAACCTGAAAAGTATCATCGCAGAAAAAGATGATGCCAAAGCACAGGCTTTGCTTCACGATTTATATCCGGCAGATATTGCCGAACTATACCAGGAGTTGAATCTTGGGGAAGCAATCTATCTGTATTTGCTGATGGACGGCGACAAGGCCGCCGACGTCCTGATGGAACTGGATGAAGAGGACCGTCATAAATTACTGAAAGAACTACCCAACGAACTGATCGCCAAACGCTTCGTCGACAATATGGAAACCGACGACGCGGTAGACCTGATGCGTGAGTTGGACGAAGATACACAGGAAGAGATTCTTTCGCATATTGAAGACGTCGAACAGGCCGGCGACATCGTCGACCTGCTGAAATATGATGAAGATACCGCCGGCGGTTTGATGGGTACGGAAATGATCGTGGTCAACGAGAACTGGAGTATGCCTCAATGTATCGATGAAATGCGCAAGCAGGCGGAAGATATGGACGAAATCTATTATGTATATGTCATAGACGACGACGAACGACTGAAAGGCGTACTTCCCCTCCAGCGGCTGATCACCAATCCGTCCGTCTCGAAGATCAAGCATGTCATGAAGAAAGATCCGATCTCGGTCCGCGAAAGCGACAGTATCGAAGAGGTTGCCGAAACGATTGAGAAATACGACCTGGTAGCCTTACCGGTAATAGACAGTATCGGTCGCCTGGTCGGCCGCATCACCATCGACGACGTAATGGATGAAGTCCGCGAACAACACGAACGTGATTACCAGTTGGCATCCGGTATCTCGCAGGACGTGGAAACTTCGGATAATGTATTTACACAGACGGCCGCCCGCCTACCCTGGTTGCTGATCGGTATGATCGGCGGACTGGCAAACTCTGTTATCCTCGGGGGGTTCGAAGGGAATCTGGCGAGTAATCCCAAAATGGCTTTGTTTATTCCTCTGATCGGTGGAACGGGAGGAAATGTCGGTATACAGTCGTCCGCTATCGTAGTACAGGGCCTGGCCAACAACTCATTGAAACAGGATAACATTCTTCCGCAGATATTGAAGGAAGGGATCGTTTCGTTGATCAATGCCAGCATCATCAGTCTGGTCGTATTCATATATAACTTCTTTATGCTGGGCGACAAAGGGATAACGGCTTCCGTCTCCCTGAGCTTGTTCGCCGTCGTTATGTTCGCCAGTATTTTCGGTACGCTTGTTCCGATGACGCTCGACCGCCTGAAAATTGATCCGGCATTGGCTACCGGACCATTTATCACCATCACGAACGACATTATCGGGATGATGATTTATATGTTCATCTCTTCGGCATTGACATAAGGGACGGTTCGGTAAGGGCGGTTCGCGAACCGCCCTTACGGGGATCATCCTTGTTTCTTTCTTCCCAACAGGAATCCCAGCAGATCCATAATAAATTGCAGGATCGTTTTCACCTTGTTTGTCTTCTCGCTCATACGCTGTCATTATTAAGATTATACACTATGGGAACCAGCGACTGTGCAATGCTCTCCAGCATCTTGCAATAAGCCGCCCGGTTATCCCCGTTCACTTCACTGATATACCTGCTGTAAGCAATCTCACGGGCATACGCCCGTGAGATTGCTTACAGCTGCCGCCTGCTTATAAACCGTCGCTATCAGGCGGGCAAAATCCAGGAAACTATTTTCAGGACTGTTGTAACGGCGAAACAGCAGACCGTCCGGCTTATCCAGATCAGTCTTGCCGCCATGCCAGTAAGCATTGGCAACACCATACCCCGTCAGTCCGAAAAAGTTATTGTAGCAGGTAGCCAGGGAACTCTCCCCCCAGCCGGTTTCAATAGCAGACTGAGCCAGGATCACCACCGGGTTCAATCCGTACAACTCACCCGCCATACGTGCGGCGGGGAGGTACTTGCGGGTAAATGAATACTTATCCATACACACAGGTTACAGAGATCATTCAATTTCAGGACGATCACTTCCACCACCTGGTGTGGCAGGTTTCGACTCTTCGAGCTTGAAACGCTCGCTCTTAGCCGTCAGGATCAACTCACGCAACTTAGGACCGGGACGGAAGCGAAGGCGGGCGCGATACAACATATTCGAAGAGAACTCCTCAGTAGTCACACTCCCCGAACTGGTCTGCAACAACTGGAAGGTACCCAGCTCGCCACACTGCACCACCTCCCCGCGGGCCAGGAACAGGAGCAGGAATTTGATCACACGGTCTATCACCACCTTCACATCACCGCTCGAAGCAGTAGAACTCTCTGCCACAATTTCGCACAACTCATCGAAGGAACACGTCCCCGTCGCCCGGGTCTGCGCATAGTAGAGTTTCTCTTTCCCTACCTCTACATTTTTACTAAGGTTCTTCCTTTGAACCAAATGAAACTGCAATGCCATACTTTATTGTTTTTAGTTGATTATTAATTACATATCAAAGATACGGCAAGCGCCTACCCACTTTGTAGACAGCGGTGACGTGGTGTGACGAAACGACATTTTATTTCCGATAAATATTGTAGAACCGCAAAGAAGCACGTCATCACGAAGAGCAGGATTGTTGAAAGATCTATTTTAAGTAAAATAACACGAAGAAGGTTTCCACTGGTTGGAAGCCTTTTTTTATTGAGATTTGAAAATCGGGCTTCGCGATGGAACATAGGGAATAATGTGGCAATATGCCAATTTAGAAAGATTTGAGCTATCTGCTAATTATAGGATGAGCCAGTTAGTGACGGTGTCTTCAGGCTGTAGGCCTGTAACAAACTAGCCCAGGGTTCTAACCCCGGGTTCCCTTGAATCCTTCTCTTTCTGAGGCACCCTGTAGGGGTGCGACAAGACGAAAAGAGTTGATATTTAGCTTGTTCCGCCCTTACAGGGCGGAAAGACAAGAGCGGGTTTTCATAAACCCAGGGTTAGAACCCTGGGCTGGTTTGTTAAAGCCTTACAGGCTTACATTGACACCGTAAGAGCGGTTCGCGAACCGCCCCTACCAACGATGCTACATTCAAATTTGATAAATTCTGAAACAAAAAATCAGCAAAATCCCTGAAAAAACGAAGCTAAAACCTTGATTCATACATTGATTATTCGTATCTTAGAGAAATAAACCCATTCATATTATGAAACAAACAACCTTCGAAATACGAGCCTACGGAGTAGGTGAGCTGGCCGAGCTTTACAGCCCTCATATGAGTCACAGAGGAGCGATTATGCAACTTTGGCGGTGGATCAATTATCATGGCGTACTGAAAGCGAAACTGCTTGAACTGGGCTTCCGTCCCGGCATACGAAGCTTTACGCCCCGCCAGGTAGAATGTATTGTCGAGCATCTGGGAGAGCCTTGAAGAAAAAGATAAGTGCCGCAGCTGTTTTTACCGGCTGCGGCACCCATTTCCGGTGGCTGCCGCAGTAAAATAAAATAGCTGCGGCAGCCAATCTGTCCGGGGGCGGATGGGGGCGGCAAAAAGAGGGTTTTGAAAACTTTATAATAAGATGTTCCTTGTTCCTTCTACGATCAGATCGTAGAAGGAACAAGGAACACACTATACAGAAGTTTCCCAAAAAGCCTTTTTGCCGCCCCCATCCGCCCCCGATCCTTAAAACGGGAGTGTAGGCTCAGGAGGTTCCTCTTCGTTATCGCCCTCTCCGTCAGGCCGTTCCTCTCCATCTACCGGATCATACCCGAATCCCTTACGGCGGGCTTCTATCTGGTCATTCGTCAGTTCAATGACGGCAAAAAGACGCTTTCCATGTCTCTTTTGCGACTCAAAACCGGCACCTTTTAACACTTTTCCCAGTTGATTTACGCTCATTGTGGTCACGGAATAGCGTGTTCGTTCCGCTATTTTAGACATGATTTCGCTGGTGGAGAGCAAAATATACACCTCGAAACGCACCGGTTTGCGAAAATACGTGAAAAGCAATTCCGCTTCGGGACTCGATTGCTGGAAAGGCTCGTTGTTCTCGTTTATCTCCGTTATATCCTGGTCGGCAAACCAATAACGGAACCCCTGTTTATAAAGCGCCAGCGCCTGAGCATAAATGGCGGTATGGTCTATCCCGGAGGTATAATCGATGCGGAGCGTTTCAAAACAAAGGAAACGGCGCGAACCGGTACGGTCGGTCAGTATCTGGCTGTCGTTCACCGTGGCGGCAAACGAAGCACGGCGCACGAACGTCTCCGCATTGCGGGCATACGGGCGGCGTTCAAGGATAGAGTCTTTCGTAATCAACGCCTTCAACTGGTTCAACTCCACGCGGCTCTGTCCCGACAACTCATCGAGGATGATCAGGAAACAATCGCTCATCAGCAACGACGAGTCTTTTGCCGTAGGATCGAGATTGCCCGAATAAACATAGTTTCTAAGTGCGGGAGGCACCAGGTTACGCAACCAGGTAGTCTTGCCCAATCCCTGCGCTCCGCTCAGCAACAAGACCGTATGGTTTGCCTTCTGCTCGTTGATGGCACAGGCCACAACGGCCACCAGCCATTTCTTCAGGCACTTCCCCCAATATTCAGGGCAGGTGGTGTCGACAGTGCCGGCCAGCTGCCCGATAGCGTCCGTCTTCCCGTCCCAGGCTGGCAGGTTTTCGAAGTAAGACCGGAATGGATTGTATTCGGGACTGAAATCGGAATGGATCACCGAACGCAGGTCAGACACACGGCAAAACACATCCGCTTTCTGCAAGGCACACCAGACAGAGTTTTCCCAATAATCGGTGACAGGCTGATAAGCATCGTGCTTCGTCAGGCTCCGATACTCCACTATACGCCGGACGATATTGCGGCGAAGTTTGAAACTTTTGTTTAGAAACTCCTGTATCTGAACGACAAAACTATCCCCACGATGCGAGCGAAGCGCCGTCTTCCCGGCACCATGTTCCTCCGTATGCATATAAGCGCTATCCACAGCTTGCAGGCACTCTTCGGCCGGCAGGTCGGTAAAGGTTTTACAGGCATACTTCACAACTTCTTCTTTGGCCACTCCCAGACGGTTGCAGTTGGCGGCAAAGAGATGGACGTAATTGTTGCGGTTGCCCTCGGCATAAGTAAATTTACGAGTAGTCTGTTTACGGGCGGAAGAAATCAGCTGCATGACATCTTTTCCGATAACGGCTTCTATCGGCGGCAGATCGCCGGGCAAAGTGCCCTCCCCTCTCAGCCAGGGTTCGAAACGGGGGGAGAGATAAAGTTGCGGATCGTACGAAACAATGCAGAGACGCCCGGCATCGCTTCCCGAAGTATCGGCTTTAGTACCCAGCAGGCGTTGATACCAGTCTTTCACCCGCTTGTAGATAGCCGGATGACTCTGAGGCACCAGTTCAAGTCCGACCACCGGGTAGACAATGACTTTGATGCCATGCCCGCGCGGACTGATCCAGCAGGCCACCGTATAAACAGCCTCACGCACCAGAGCGAGCAGGTGGGGTAAATCCTCTTTTTTCAAGTCATCAAAATCGAGGATAATCAATGGATTGTAGGCTGTCATATATTCTACAAGGCGTTGCCCGCGATAGGTAGCGGAAATTGTTATAGCCGGCAATGCTTTTTTCAGCATATCGGCCGCTTCGAGATCCCCCTTGTCCATACAGGCACGGATACGGTTAATAGACGTGGCATATTTGCCATTCCGGATATCAGAAAGAACGTCTATCAGGTTGACGTCGCCCATACAGGTTTTAAACCGGGCAAACACAGTTACTTTTATCATAACAGTTCGTTTAAAATTGAGGTTATTATTACTGCTTTCAAGGTCGGCAATTCTTTACAAAGGGGCCCGTTATTTTCTCTTTTATTATGATAAACACGGGCCCTGTAAATTCAAGCGCTTATCCGGGGAGATCGTCATCCCGGTGATTGTCGAGATATTCCTGTACGACATTCGTCAGTCTGCCCAACGCCAGGTAGTCTTTCTCCGGATCATAGCGTACATGAAAGACCGAGTCGAGCGAACGGAGGAAAGGTTGCACATCGTGCCGTCCGTTCACCGTCCATTTACGGCTCATCACCAAAGGACCGATCAGTTCCACGAAATCGGCCGTCAGTCCGTTGAAGACGATAGGTTCTTCCGCTATCATATCTTCTTCCCAAACGGCATGTTCCAGCAGGTGTGCCAGTTTGTTACATTGTTTTTTCACTTCCCGAAGTTCGCCTTCGAGCTGCTCGCAACGGAGCCTCAATTCTTGTGCCGCCTCTGTCAAAAGGCCGGCTTCCAGTTTTTTTTCATTTGGATTGTTTTTATTATTAGTGATTGACTGGTTGTTGGTTCAGAGTTTATCAGAAGTGAATGAATGTAGCATCGTTGGTAGGTGCGGTTCGCAAACCGCCCTTACGGTGTCAATGTAAGCCTGTAAGGCTTTAACAAACCAGCCCAGGGTTTAACCCTGGGTTTATGAAAACTCGCTCTTGTCTTTCCGCCCTGTAGGGGTGGTACAAGATAAATATCAACCATTTCCTTCTTGTCGCACCCTTACAGGGTGCCTCAGAAAAAGAAGGATTCAAGGGAACCCAGGGTTCTAACCCTGGGCTAGTTTGTTACAGGCCTACAGCCTGAAGGCACCGTCACTAATTGGCTCATCCTATAATTTGCAGATAACTCAATTTTTTCTAACAACGAAGCCCCGGAGGAAATCCCCCGGGGCTTGTTTTTGTCTGCCTTCGCTCTTCACAGAGATCGAACAGAAGAACTTTATTTCATTACTTTAGTATTAATACTGACCGCTTGTTCGCCCTCACGGGGTAATTATCATTGTCCGAAGACAAGACACGCAGTCAAAATCTATTGATTATAAATAGTTTCTTATTTTACGATTGCTTTAACAGCAGCTTCGCCTTCTACAGCTACAAATACTACACCTGCAGGAACAGAGATAGTAGCTTCGCTTGAAGTGATCACTGTGTTAGCTACTGCCTGACCAAGTACGTTGTTGATAACAACTTTCTTGCCCTGTGCACCCTTAACGATTACAGCACCGTCAGTTGCTACTACGCTGATTGCAGAAGTACCGATAGTTTCGTTCTCTGTCGGAGTTGTAGCATTTTCAAAGTCAAATGTGAACGGAGTAGCCTGGTTGATACCTTCGTTGATTGCATCATCAGAACCTTCATGGTTACCGTTCTTGTTTGCTTTCTGAGCTAATACGGCAACACCGTCTTCTTCTTTCAACCAAGCAGCTGTTTCACCCTTGAATGCACCATAACCTGTTGCAGCTGTTTCGATATAGAACTGATTTTCTACAGCTGAACCGTCACCTTCGAAACCAACTCTTCTCAAAGCAAATGCAGCTTTGTTAGCATCGTCAGCCTTAGTTACATCAATTACAGCCAGGAATGCTTCGTTATCCTTGAAATATTTCGGATTGATATATTTGTGACCATCCTGTTCGATAGCGATAACAGTCTTGCTGTCTTTCTTTTCCCATGCTTTCAAACCTAATGTATAGTCAGATTTCAGGATATACAGCTTATCTCCTTTATGGATTGCTTCTACAAATGCCAAACGAGTTTTGTTGTTATGTTTGAAGATGCTGGCATTCTGGAGCTTATTGATGTTTTCATACAGGTCTACTGAATCCTGCAAGTTGATCATGAAACGACCAGCCAGGTAACCATCATAAGATTCTTCGTGTCCGCAAGAAGGATTCAATCCGTGAGGAGCTTCGATATTACCGTCTTTACAGAATGTGTAAGCAGGTACGCTATCCGGATCAACAACAAACATATACAACGGTCTGTAATCATCTTTCTTTGCAAGGTCGATATATACAGACGGAGCTTCCGGAGTTACATTCTTCGGCTGAACACCTACGAAATTCATGCCTTTACCTGCTGAGTAAACAGAACCACCATCTTCATACAAGAATGCCTGATACGGTTCTTTCTGGATATTAGCAGGAACATAAACCTGTTCGTCAGCCAACTGTACATAGATATGACTCTTAACCGGTTTGATATCGAAGATTGTAGTAGTTGTTGTACCCATTGATGTACACAGATCATCCACTTTCATTTCATTGCTGATCGGTTGACGACGCAATACCTGCAGAGCTTCACCTTTTGCATTTGTAAGGATCATTGCATAATAATGAGCGCCATTTGCATGTGCATCTTCTTTAAATGCAAACCAAGCCATTGTCAAAGAAGGATCGCTTGTAATATCTTCTTCGTATTTAGCTACAAACTTATGATTCTGATCCAATGCGATATACTTGTAATCGTTATCGATCTGGTTAGCATCTTTAATCTTCAATCTGTAGATAGTCTTCGTCCAACCGTTTGCCGTAACAGATGTTGCGTTGTCCAACTGGAATTCCAATTGTTCTTTAGCAATTGTCAATGTGTCATTTACATCTGCAGTCAGGAACATTTCATTGTTCAAACCATCGATCAGGTTGAATACGTAAGTTGTATCGGTAACTTGTTTGCCGCTCAGGTCCAGATAACCTCTTGTAGCATCTTTCACGTCATCGAAATAGATTGTATCGCCACAGTTCAGGAAGTTATAAGCTGCACCATGCTGGCTCAGACCTTCCAGATAATTTACATTAGCATCTTTTGTATGATCGATAAAGTAATATTTACCGGCAACAACATTACCTTCAGCATCTTTCACATTGTAAAGCTGACCTTCGAATGCTATATTATCAAACTCGCGGTTAGTAATTTTTACGCGCGGAGTTTCATTGTCCTGAGGAGCAGTTCTGTTATCACATCCCAGTTGTTTAACCACCCACTGAGTGGCAGGCATATGATTGAAGTCCTGTTCGTTTTCTTTTACATCATAATACATATGTCCGGCAAAATCGGAAACGATATATGAACCGTCTACTCTCTTTTCACCCTGGCTAGCTGCTTTTGTTGTAGACAAACGAACAAAGTAAGTACCGTCCACTTTTGAAGCACGAGCCAAATAAGAATAATCGTGATCGAAACCGATACGGATTAACATATCAGCCTGCTTGTTAGTTACATAAGCCTTACCATTTGCTTTATCCTGAACTGTCAGACCTGCATTTGCAAATTCGTCACCTGCATATGTGCGAGCACGACCTACAGTCGGAACAACAGATCCATCAGATAGGTAAGCGATTGTTATTGCAACCGGTTCTTGCGCAGCTTTCTTTACACCTGTATTATCAGCAGCAGTTAAAGCACCTGTACCACGAGCTTTACCTTCGTTCACTGAGTTATAGAATTGATCGATAGTTGCATTTGCCAATGTTGTAGCAGTCCAAGCTGTATTTGCCTGATATTCGGCAACAGACATAGAAGAAGCATTCAACGGTTCAATAACCAAACTGTCCTGAGTCGGGAAATAAGTAAACTTAAAGATAGAACGTGCATTATATGCAGTCAAGTTTGCATAATTAGCAGGAGCCGGAGCATTCACCAACTTCAAGTTAGGACTCTTTTCCGGGTTCAATTTATCTGCTTCGTAAGCTTCTGTAGATACCATTAATACAGAATCAGGCTCACTAGTTGAAACCTTCTTCACATTCAAAACGATGTTGAAGCCTGCATAAGCTGTACTTGCTCCATTTTCTAAAAGTGTATGTTCTTCTGCCACATAACCTTTTTCTCTTACGAAATAGCTATAAGCATCAGCAAGAGCTACTTCTGCTGTTTTGCCAGAATGGAACATATCGAACATAGCCTTATTCCAATTATCTCCGGCAACACTATTACCATATTCCCATGAGCCATCGGCATCGATCATGCTATTGATATCATCAGCAGAAAGAACTTTAGCACCAGCAACAACCGGAGTCAAAGCAATTACATTCTGGTCTGCCATGTTTACACCGGCATCTGCATCTGAATATTTAACAGCTACAACTTCGCCATTATCATTCTGAGCTAAAGCGACTGCTACTTTAGTATCATGTACAAAAGCCCATAATTTTTGCGCACCAAACGTTCCTTTTGTTAATTTAGCAACATTGTACCAAGTCCATCTGTCGATACAACCGTCTACTAATGTTTTAGTTGCACCAGCTTTCACAGATTCAGAAGTAAGAGTTCCTCCATCAACTGCATTTTCATGGTCAAATGTCAAAGGATAACCAGTTTCCTTATTTACAAATTTGAAGTTGACGCCATTAGATGCATCAGGCTGTACATCAATCTTCCATAAAGAAGATGTCAGTTTAGCTCCATTCTCTTCGGCTTCACTAAGAGCAACAACCTTCAAATACAATTTGCCGGTTGTATAGTCTCTGTCTTGTACAAGTACTTTTACTTCTGCTCCTTCCGCTTCTGCTCCAGTTTTTTCATTTACCACCAATTGGTAATACTTGTTTGAATCAAATTTATTGATTTTAGCAACATCGGCCTGATCCAGCTTGGCTGCAGTTACATCTTGGGTGCGAAACGGTACTTCCCAATCACTCTTGTTCGCATGCTGAGCACTTGCGACAGTAATTGATCCTACCAATAACGCTCCCGTCATCAAAGTAGAAAACTTTTTGTTCATAATCTTTCGTTTAATATTAATAATAGTGTTATTTAAAAAGTCTTTTAACCTCAGATCAGGAACGTCTCTAAGAGCAGATGACTAGAGAAAACGTTCCTTTTTTCTAGTCATTGTTTCTTGCCTATTTTGTCTTTGTAGTCAAAAGGATGATTTTCGTACTAGTTTTGCTATTCTGTTGATAAGAAAGGATATAGGAAAGGAAAAAATATTTTGAAAAAGATTGGAGGATTAAAAGAATGTAGTAACTTTGCTGGCGAGAAAAAAGGAACCTTAAAATTAGTCATTCTCATTTCACGTTCCATCCTTTATTATTCAACAGATCATAAGCTATTATTTATTACCATTATACATATAAATATGTACCCACGCGCGTTTCATAATAGACTGTGTTTCAATATCTACTTTTTCAGCTTTTTGCCGAGAATTGTTAAAAGATAGGATTTAGCCTGTTTTAGGAGGGAATAAGCGGGGGATTTTCATTCAGAAAAAAGACTATAGTATAGAACAAATACATCAAGTTATAACACAACCACGCTAAAGTACCTAGCAGCCTCATTCAACAAGTATTTATGTTAAATTACTATGTTGTAGAACATATTTCCTACAAAGCTGTTATCTTTGCAGTGTCTATTTAAACAGCAAAGAAATATGCTAAAACAAGCATTTTACATTCTGTTCTTCTATTTTACCGGAGAGTTTATCAGCTCTTTTATCGACGGTTTCATTCCGGGAAGCGTGATCGGTATGATATTGTTATTCCTGGCATTGGTCTTTAAGCTGGTAAAGCCTGCCAACGTAAAAAAACTATCCACGATCCTCACTGAAAACATGGGGCTGTTCTTCCTTCCCGCAGGCGTCGGGCTTATGACGTCGCTGGGAGTCATATCACAATATTGGGCAGTTATTCTTACTGCCTCCGTGGTCAGTACGATCCTGGTAATAGCGAGTGTCGCACTTATCCAGCAAAAACTCGGCAAGGAGGTCGGAAGCAATGAATAACCTCGCGCAATCGGAAGTATTTTCACTCACACTGGTGATCGGTACTTATATGGCGGCATTGGCTTTGTATAAGAAAACCCGCATCAGCCTGCTGCATCCGCTGTTGACATCTATCCTCGTTATTATTGCCGTACTGAAAATGATGGGAATCGAATATGAGTCTTTTCAGCGGGGAAGCCATCTGATCCATTTCTTGCTGGGGCCATCGGTTGTCGCATTGGGATTTGTCTTATACGAACAGATGCAATACCTGAAAGGAAATATGATCTCTATCCTCACCTCCGTATTCGTCGGAGCCATTATCGGCATCGTGAGCGTGATCGTGATCGGCGACCTGATGGGAGCCGACCAGGCATTGATCGCCACCCTCCAACCGAAATCCGTAACGACTCCTATCGCTATGGGTATTGCCGAAAAGGCCGGAGGAATGCCTTCGCTAACAGCCGTTATCGTTGTAGCAGTAGGTATATTCGGCAGTATTGTCGGCCCGTTCGTGATGAAAGTATTAGGTATTGAAAGCCGGATCGCCAAAGGGCTGGCATTGGGCGCATCATCACATGGGCTGGGAACTTCCGTTGCCATACAGATCGGAGCTGTCGAAGGAGCACTGAGCGGACTGGCTATCGGCCTGATGGGAATTATGACCGCCATTCTGGTTCCGGTAATCAGTTTTATCATTTCCCTGTTTTAGGATAATACCTTCTTCTGTGCCTTCTGAAATCATATCAGACTGATTTGCAACCTATTTCTGAATAAAAACATAGGCATATATTGGTACTTTAAGAGGAAAACACTACTTTTGTACCCGAAAATGATCGAAGACAATTCAAAAAAACATTATAAATAAAAACATTCATATGATTAATTCACAAGACATTAAAAAAGGGACTTGTATACGTTTGGACGGTAAACTCTATTTCTGTGTTGACTTCCTTCACGTAAAACCGGGAAAAGGTAACACAATTATGCGTACTACATTGAAAGACGTAGTAAAAGGAGGCCAGATCGAACGCCGCTTCAATATCGGTGAAAAACTGGAAGATGTACGTGTAGAACGTCGTCCTTACCAATATACTTATGCAGAAGGCGAACATTACCACTTCATGAACCAGGAAACATTCGATGACGTAATCATCGACAAAGACTTGATTAACGGAGTAGATTTCATGATCGAAGGTCAGATTGTGGAAGTTGTTTCCGATGCATCTACAGATACTGTTCTTTTTGCTGACATGCCTACCAAAGTACAGTTGAAAGTAACTTATACAGAACCGGGTGTAAAAGGCGATACCGCTACAAACACATTGAAACCGGCTACCGTGGAATCTGGTGCAGAAGTTCGTGTTCCGTTATTCATCAATGAAGGCGAAATCATCGAAATCAACACAACAGACGGTTCTTACGTAGGACGTATCCGTGAATAATATTTATATATTGTAAGGGCGGTTTTATGGACTGCCCTTCTATTTTTTCTTATCCAAAACATATCACTATGAAAATAAAAGAATGGGCAGCAGAAGACCGCCCGCGCGAAAAAATGTTACTCAAAGGTGTCGCCTCTCTCAGTGATGCCGAACTTTTAGCCATCCTCATCAGTTCGGGTAACAGCAATGAAACAGCCGTACAGCTATCGCAGCGTATCCTCAACACGGCAGACAATAATCTGAATGCATTGGCTAAACTGACAATCCGGGAACTGATCTCCGGATTCAAAGGTATCGGTGAAGCGAAAGCGATCACAATATGTGCTGCACTCGAGCTCGGCAAACGCCGCAACCTGTCCGATCCGGTCCTGCGCCAGTCGATCCGGAGCAGCCACGACGCCTACTCTTTGTTTCACCCCTTGCTCTGCGATTTACCTCACGAAGAATTATGGATTGCCCTGACAAACCGGGCCGGAAAAGTGATCGGCAAAACCCGGATCAGCCAGGGAGGAACGGCCGAAACCTCCGCCGACCTGCGTATCATACTGAAAACGGCTATCAACGGACTGGCTGCCGGCATTATTCTCTGCCATAATCATCCTTCAGGAAACACTCACCCGAGTTCGCAGGATGACTCCCTGACCAAACGCCTGCATAAGGCCGCCGAATTACTTGAAATAAACTTATTAGACCATATCATCCTTGCCGACGGCAGCTACTTCAGTTATGCAGACGAAGGACGGCTTTGAGGAATTGAAAATTAAGAATTGAAAATTGAAAATTAAATGAGAGACGATAAGGGTGAACAAGAGGGACTTGCAGAGTGTTTTCTTATAAATTTTCAATTTTCAATTTTCAATTCTCAATTATTTAGTAAGTTTGCATTCAAATTAAAAGAAGATGAACAACGAATTCCTCCAAACAGAAGAAGCGATTGTCGCCATGCTGAAAACGGTATATGATCCGGAAATACCGGTCAACGTATTCGATCTCGGCCTGATTTACAAAGTAGATATAGACGACGAAAAGAACGTCCGCATAGATATGACCCTGACGGCTCCGAATTGCCCGGCCGCCGATTTTATTCTGGAAGATGTCCGCATGAAAGTGGAATCGGTAGATGGTGTGAACAACGTGGAAGTCAACCTCGTATTCGAACCGGAATGGGATAAGGATATGATGTCGGAAGAAGCGAAACTCGAACTAGGTTTCCTATGAATACATCCCGGAAGAAAATATATTTTGCCTCGGACGCCCATTTGGGCGCCCGTTTTCATAAAGACCCGCTGGCCGTTGAGAAAAAGTTGGTGCGTTGGCTCGACAGCATCAAAGACGAAGCTATGGCAATCTATTTTCTGGGAGATATGTTCGACTACTGGTACGAATATAAATATGTAGTACCCAAAGGATTTACCCGTTTCCTCGGTAAGCTGGCCGAATTATCGGACAGCGGCATAGAAATCCATATTTTTATCGGCAACCACGACATCTGGATGTTCGATTACCTGCCCAATGAAATCGGTGCAGTGATCCATCGGGACGTATTGACGACCGATCTGCTGGGCAAACGTTTCTTTCTCGGCCATGGCGACGAGGTGGACTACCGCAGCAAAGCCTTCCGTTTTATCCGTGCCCTTTTCCGTAACAAATTCTGCCAGTGGCTTTATGCCGGCATTCATCCTCGCTGGACTTTCGGTTTTGCCCTAGGCTGGTCACTGAGCAGTCGTAAAAGCGGACTGGAAAAAGAAGATGCATTGAAATATAAAGGTGAAGCGGCAGAATATCTCGTCCTTTTTGCCAAAGACTATCTGAAAACACATCCGGACATCAATTTCTTTATTTTCGGCCATCGTCATATCATGCTCGACCTGATGCTTTCACGCACCTCCCGCCTGCTGATCGCCGGCGACTGGATGACACTCTTTTCTTATATCGTATGGGATGGGGAAAACCTGTTCCTTGAACAGTTCGAACTAATTGAAGATTAAAAAAACTGCCCCAACCGGTGTCAGAGCAGTCTAAACACTAATCCTGTGTTTTGTAAGCTGTGAGGATTAGTTATTATTAACCGGATGCAAGTTACACAGTTTTCTCTAATTATAGACAAAAACAAGAGGATTATTTTTCCGAAGTATTACCGGATAGAATAAAATTGCGTATCAACCCAATGATTACCAAGAAATAAAAAATAGTCATCGGTACTCCCAGATAATGAATCAATGTCTCGTTGAGCGAAGTACAAAGTGCATAAGAAAAGAAAGAGACAATAGGAATCCCCACTGCATAATAGAATTTCCGGGGGAAATACAACATATAAACAACGGCCAGCAAATCACCCGCATACATATATCGTTCATGCATTCCCGGCAAAATAAAAGGAAAAACCACAGCCGAAAGCAATGCCAACTGAACCAAATACTCGTTCGTCAAATTAACCGGACGTTTCCAGGCCAGATATCCACCCCCTATTAACGCGAACAAAAAAGTAAACAGTATTCCTATCCATTTTACCGGTTCGTAGTAATCATTGCTGATCCACATATAAATATTGGGAAACTGTAAAGAAAGTTCCTCATAATGCGATGACTGTTTTATAAACACAGACAACAAATCCACCAATGGCCGACCGGCTATATAAGAAGGAAGAAGCGATACCAGATAAACAGCAGGAATCAACAAAAAATAATACCATTTAATCCTGTTCCTCAGCAACAAAACAAAGAAAAAAGGAAAGAGAAGTACAGCCTGTAATTTAAAGGAAAAAGAAATCCCCAGAAACAAAACGGAAAGAAGCGAGCGCTTCTTCATCACAAAATAAATACTCCCCAACAGGAAAGAGACATAAATTGAGTCACATTGAGCCCAGTAAGAACTATTAATAAGGACTGTCGGAAGAAGCGGCACCACAGCAAACGCACACCATCTCACCCAATTTTCCTTATATTTCTGATAAGCAATCGCCCCCACAAACCAGGCAGCCACATACTCAAAGAGAACAGACAACAATTTAATCCCCACTAAAGGAGCTACCCCAAGCTTAGCTATCAGTAATAAAAAATACAGATAAGCCGGTGTGTAATTAGCAAACGGATAACGGAAAGCCTCAAAATAACCGTTCGACTTGATAAATTCCACCCACGGCAGAAGGAAAAAAGTATAATCCCCCGGTTGAGGGTAAAAAGGAAGCATACATAATTTTACTACTATGCCGAACAAAATCAACAAAACCAGAAACTTTTTGTTTCTGAAAAGAGAAAACAAAAAAGAGATAATTTTCTGCATAATAGTAGTCTTTAATGAAAAGACCGGAGAAAAGCTTTTACACCCTTCCTCGGTCTTTATCAATTACCAATATTTATTTACCTAATATATCCATTGTATCGGAAGCGATCATATATTCTTCGTCAGTCGGCACAACGATAATTGTAACTTTACTGTCCGGAGTGCTGATCACCATTTCTTCACCACGCATACCTTCGTTCTTTTCAACATCGATCTTCATGCCCATGAATTCCATGTCTTCACATACAACACGACGAGTAGCCCATTGGTTTTCACCTACACCACCAGTCCATACCAGGATATCGCAACCGCCCATAGCAGCAGCATACGCACCGATATATTTCTTGATGCGGTAGTTATAAATATTCAATGCCATGATAGCACGTTTATCTCCTTCGGCAACAGCAGCTTCGATTTCACGCATATCGGAAGAAATACCGGAAAGTCCCTGTACACCGCTCTGTTTGTTGATCAGATCAGACAAACCTTTGGCATCCAGTTTTTCCTTATCCATGATAAATGCAAGTGCACCGGCATCTACATCACCACAACGGGTTCCCATCAGCAAACCTTCTACCGGAGTCAGTCCCATAGAAGTATCTATACTCTTACCGTTTTTAACAGCTGCGATAGAACCACCGTTACCTACGTGAGCCGTAATGATACGCTGTTCTTCGTAAGGAACACCCAAGATATCGCAAGCACGTTTTGATACATAGCGATGGCTGGTTCCGTGGAAGCCATAACGACGGATACCATATTTCTTATACAAAGAATAAGGCAGACCGTACATATAAGCATAATCCGGCATTGTCTGATGGAAAGCTGTGTCGAACACACCTACTTGACGGATTCCCGGAATCAATGCGCTCATGGCACGGATACCTTTCAGGTTTGGCGGATTATGAAGCGGTGCCAAGTCGATGCACTCAACCATTTTACCGATCACTTCCGGAGTAATTTCCACACTACTGCTGAATGCTTCACCACCGTGTACCACACGATGACCTACAGCATCAATTTCGTTAAACGACTTGATACAGCCGTATTTATCGTCAGTCAGCACACTCAGGATGAACTCGATAGCTGCATTGTGTTCAGGCATTTCTTTTTCGAGAATCACTTTCTTGCCATCCGGCTGAGTGAATTTCAGGAAAGAACCCGGCAAACCCAGTTTCTCTACGCCGCCCTGTGCCAGTACTTCGTGTGTGTCCATATTGAACAGCTTGTACTTAACAGACGAGCTTCCGCAATTTAATACTAATATCTTCATATCTTTCTTGTTGTGTCTTTTTACTTTTTAGCAGCTTTTAAGCCGATAGACTGATTGCTGGCGATAGCAACCATCTTATAAATATCATCTACTGAACAACCGCGTGACAGGTCATTAACAGGAGCAGCCATACCCTGAAGGATCGGGCCTACAGCTTCTGCGTCACCCAAACGCTGAACCAGTTTATAAGCAATATTACCTACTTCCAGTGTCGGGAATACCAGTACGTTAGCCTTTCCTGCCACTTCGCTGCCCGGAGCCTTCAATGAAGCAACCGATTCTACCAAAGCTGCATCCGACTGCAATTCGCCGTCGATCTTCAGTTCCGGAGCCATTTCTTTTGCCAGACGGGTAGCCTCAACTACTTTGTCTACCATTTCATGAGAAGCACTGCCTTTTGTAGAGAAGCTCAACATAGCCACACGCGGTTCAACACCAACGATATCGCGGGCTGTTGCAGCTGTTGCTACAGCGATACTTGCCAGTTCCGGAGCAGTAGGATTCGGCATTACGGCACAGTCGGCAAAAACCAAAAGACCTTCTTTACCGTATTCCGGTTTCTTTGTAAACATAAGGAATGCACCTGATACGCAACTCATGCCCGGAGCAGTCTTGATGATCTGCAAAGCAGGACGAAGCACGTTACCTGTCGTATTCTGCGCACCGGCAATTTCACCGTCGGCATCACCGGCCTTGATCATCAGGCAGGCAAGGAACAAAGGATCTTCTACCATAACGGCTGCCTTTTCAGGAGTCATGCCTTTTTTCTGGCGCAATTGGAAAAGCAGGTCGGCGTAAGCGGCTTTCTTTTCATGATTTTTGGGGTCAACAATAGTAGCCTGTCCGATGTGGTTCAGACCGTAGTTTGCTGCCAGAGAAGAAATCTCGGCAGGATTTCCGATCAAAATGATGTCAGCAACTCCATCGGCCAATAAACGGTCGGCGGCTTTTAATGTTCTTTCTTCTGTTCCTTCGGGAAGAACAATGCGCTGCTTGTCAGCTTTAGCGCGTGCAATAATCTCTTGCATTAAATCCATAGCGGAAGATATTTTTATAGAATTTAGTAATTGCTACTGTTTGCGGATACAAAAGTAGACAAAATGCAACATAGAGTTTGCAAAAAGTGCAAAAGAATTGCATCCCGACCTGCCACTTTCAGAACATTTAACAGTAATTCACTACTTCACGCTCTCCGGAAAGGATTTGCTGGAGTTCTTCGGCTGAGATATTGATTGCCAGCCTGCCGTTATGAGCCACAGATATCTTGCCGCGTTCTTCCGATACGATAATAATCAAAGCATCCGTCTCCAGCGACATTCCCAGTGCCGAACGATGGCGTAAACCCAGGTCTTTCGGCAGATTGGCGTTCTGCGCAACCGGCAGGATACAGCCGGCAGCCTTGATCCTTCCGTCCGCTATGATCATGGCACCATCATGCAAAGGACTGTTTTTGAAGAAGATATTTTCTATCAAACGGGCATTCACATCAGCATTGAACATTTCGCCGGTATGTTCATAAACCGACAGGTCTACATCTTGTTGGATAACGATCAGGGCACCGGTCTTTTTACGCGCCATATTCATACAGGCCAGAACCACCGGAGCGACAAACTTACCTTCACTCTCCTTATCCGCTCCTCTTTTTGAAAACAGTTTCCCCAGAAACTTCCAGCCGCGGTGCGAACCGAGGGCCAGCAGGAAACGCCTGATTTCATCCTGAAACAATATAACCAGTACGACAAAACCGACACTGATAAACTTATCCAGTATGGCACCCATCAAACGCATTTCCAACACCTGCGAAACCAGGATCCATACAACAATAAACGAAACGACCCCGCTAAAGATAGCCAGCGTGCCCGAACTTTTCATCAGTTTGTATGTCTGATAAAGGAAGAAGGCTACCAGCAGTACATCGATCAGGTCTTTTATTCCGAAATGCATCCACATAATATTATGAGTTGATAGTTGACAATTGACAGTTAACAGTTTTGGTGACCAGCTTCACCGCTTCTACAGCAGCTTTCACATCATGAACGCGAAGAATATCGGCTCCGTTTATCAGTGCCAGCGTATTCAGTACCGTAGTTCCGTTCAGGCTGTCGGCAGGCGTTCCTCCCAGGAAACGGTAGATCATACTTTTGCGGGATATACCGACTAAAAGAGGAAGATCGAACACGCCGAACTCCTGTAAACGATTCATCAAAAGGTAATTCTGATCGACCGTTTTACTGAAACCGAACCCTGGGTCAAGGATAATATCGTTTACCCCCAGCAAACGAAGTTCACGTACTTTCGATGCGAAATACAGCATGATCTCTTCCATCATATCCGTATAACCGGTATGCTGCTGCATTGTTTGGGGAGTTCCGCGCATATGCATCATAATATAAGGAACATTCAGCTCGGCAACAGTACCGAACATAGCCGGATCCAATTCGCCGCCCGATATATCGTTTATGATGGCAACACCATAATCCTCCACACATTTACGGGCCACATCAGCACGAAATGTATCGACCGATACGACAGCCTCCGGATAATGTGCGTTCAATATCTTTAAGGCAAAAGCCAGCCGTTCCATCTCTTCTTCCGGCGAAACCTCCTCTGCATCGGGACGGGACGAATATCCGCCGATATCAATGATCTGACCGCCTTCCGACAATATAGCCCGTATGCGTTCTTCAATATCTGCTTCCGTTTGTTTACGGCTTCCGGCATAAAAAGAATCAGGGGTAACATTCAGAATCCCCATCACTACCGGAGTAGAGAGCGACATGAGTGTTCCCTTAATATTGAGCGTTTTATCTGACATTTCAATTTTATATTTCCAGCAAAGATACACGATTATCACTGAAATCTTCCCTCTTCATTCCTCATTCTTCATTTAATTACTACTTTTGCTCTCTAATAATCAGCAAACGAAAGAAAGCTATGAGTATTTCAGAACTGTATGAATTATTTATACACCATCCGAAAATAACGACAGACAGTCGCAATTGTCCGCGTGGTTCCATCTTTTTCGCCCTGAAAGGGGAAAAATTTGACGGAAACCAATATGCAGAAAAGGCACTGGCTACAGGTTGCTCTTATGCCGTGATCGATAACCCGGACTATGTCACAGGCGAACGCACCATCCTGGTCGACAATGTATTGACGGCCTTACAGCAATTGGCACACCGCCATCGTAAAGCATTAGGTATTCCCATTATCGGTATTACCGGGACAAATGGGAAAACAACCACCAAAGAATTACTGGCGGCCGTATTATCCACCAAGTTCAACCTGCTTTATACCGAAGGCAACCTGAACAATCATATCGGTGTCCCCCTGACCCTGCTTCGACTGACACACGATCATGAGATGGCTGTTATCGAAATGGGCGCCAGTCATCCGGGAGACATCAAGGAGCTGGCGGAGATCGTTTTGCCGAACTACGGTATCATTACCAACGTCGGACGCGCCCATCTGGAAGGTTTCGGTTCCTTTGAAGGCGTCGTAAAAACAAAAGGGGAATTGTACGACTATATCCGCCGCACAAAGGGAAAGATATTTATAAAGAAAGAAAATAAAGACCTGCAGAGGATAGCTAAAGGGATCGAACAAATCACTTACGGGGCAGACGATACTTCGTTCGCTTCAGGTCATGTGATCAGCTGTAACCCGTTCCTCACTTTCGACTGGAAACAACAGGGGAAAATTCATACTGTAGATACACACCTGATCGGGGCATATAATCTGGATAATGTACTTGCCGCCGTCGCCATAGGCCGTTACTTCAAAATTCCGGCAGAACGCATCAGTCGTGCCATTGCCGCTTACGAGCCGACAAACAACCGGTCGCAGCTAAAAGAAACAGCGAGCAACACCTTGCTGATCGATGCTTACAACGCAAACCCCAGCAGCATGAAAGTTGCGTTAGAGAACTTTACAGCCATGCCGGTATCCCCTAAAGCCGTCATTTTGGGTGACATGCGTGAACTGGGGCCGGCTAGCGACGAATTGCATGCCGAAGCGATAGAAGAAATCAAAGCCGGAAAATTCGATAAAGTATTCCTCTGCGGAGAACATTTCCAAAAAGCAGGCAAAGACTTTGCCACCTATGCCACAACAGAGGAATTGATCGACGCATTAAAAGCCAACCCGTTAAAAGGATACCATATCCTGATCAAAGGTTCACACGGGATGGCATTGGAAAAGACAATAGAAGTTCTATAATAACTTTCTGTCCTGTTCGCTTGCCGACAATTGTCGGCAGGCCTGCTCACAATTATCGACAAGTTTGCTCATAATTGTCGACAAGCCTGTCCATAATTATCGGCAGCCAATATGATCAAGTAGTTCCTTCCTCCTGATTATCCATAAACAATACCTTCTTCAGCTTCTGATACAGGAAAGACAATACGAGCAGGATGACTCCCAGCATGATAAATACAATGATCTTACCAACCGTTGGCAGTAACCACAGATCGACAATGACCAGCTTCAAGAGGACAAGACCGAAAACAACCAGACTGATCATACGCAATATTTTCAGATGCAAACGCATCCCCAACGCCATCAGGATAAATCCGGCAATGCTTAAAGAAATGGACAGTGCCGCACTCGATTCATTCTGCAAACCGGTCAGATATAACATATTATTAACCGCTACCGCCAACAGGACCGTTGAGATAACCGCAATAAACGAAGTCATCTTATCCGAACTCTTCCGTCTGAAATCAAATGAAGCGTAATACCATTTGGCAAACAAAGACAGATGAGCGATCAAAACCACCAACACACCCCATTGTAACAAATACAAAGAAGTATAACCCGAACCATTCGCCTTTGCAGACAACCAAAGAAAGAAACCTGCGGAAAATCCCGCCAATATAGCATAAACAGTCGCACAACGTTCTATCGGAAACCGCTTTCTCATACCGGCCAGCACTAAAAACAATGTCAAACTACTGAAAGCCAGACAGGAACAGTCAGACAACGATTCAAAAATAATATTCCTATGAAAATCTACAATAAACGACAGATATACGATACCGCAACCGGCAAACAAAGCGATCACACTGAAAGGTATATATTTCAGACTCGTAGCCTGCCGGAACAATTCTTTTTCACGTTCCATCAACCAGGAAAATACCCCAAAAGCCAAACCGGCAAAAAGACCGGTCATAAACGTTCCGTTCATCAGCAAAGGTTCAGTCATACCAGCTACCAGCACATCTTCGATATCCATCAGGAAAGATATGATCGTCAGAAAAACAAGAATGATAGTAAAGTATTCATAAACGGGAAAACGGAACTTTATAAATATCCATAGCAAAACAACCATCTCCGTTGCCCAAAGCAACGTAATAAACGTTCCATCCAGCTGGATCGGTATGGTAATGGAGACAAATGCCAGCGCCATCCCGATCAGTGCCGTAAACAGGAAACCGGCATCCGATTGCCTGCTGCGTATCACAAAAGCAATACAGGCATTCACCAGTGCAATAAATAAGGTAACCGCCCCTTTCAGGTTATAAGCAAGTTGTAAATCTTTCAGATACCACAGCGCAAAATAGAGAAAGAAGAAATTATTCAAGACCACAACGATCATTAACGGCTGATTCACCTTCCTGTTATCCGTACGCAGTACCGAAACAACCGGCAACAGGAAAATCAGATAATATAAGGTAGAGAAAAGCAACATATGAACCAATTGCGTACTCCGGGCAATATCCAGATCGGCCACCAGTGAATAACCGAGCATGATCACATAGGTCGCCACAAAACAGATCAGCGGCAGTTCGCCCCACTTTTTATACAACGACAATCCGAACATTCCCATATTCAGAATCGTCATATAAGTGAACAGCACCAGATAATTCCCCATCCCGTTACTCACTAGGAAAGGAGCAATAAAACCACCGATCAGCGCAATAACCGCCAACTCCCGCCGGTCATACAATACAGAGAGAAGCGACATAAAGACCGTCAGTACCACCAATATGATAAAAGCAGCCGTCTGACTGAACAATCCATAATAATGATAAGCTATCCCCACCGTTACATAGAAGATGGCAAATGCACCACCTGCCAGCAGGGAGCTGAACGTACGGTATGTATTTTTAAGCCTTTGTGATAAAAACAGTAACCCTCCGCCAACTACAAATCCGAGTACTGTACGAAACAGTTCATTGATCCAGTTCTTGTCGATCGCATATTTGACAAACAATCCCATACCGACCACCAGCACCAGGATACCGATCTTCCCAAACAGATTCTCTCCGATATATTTCTCATAATTGACTTTTTTCTTTTCTTCGACAAGTCCGAATGGCTTGATCTGCGGTTTAGGGACAACCTTTTTATCTCCAATGCCGACGGACGGAACGGTCTCTTCAGGTTTACTTTCAACCGGCTTTTCTACAACAGGAGTCACTTCCGTCGCCTTTTCCACAGGTTTCTCTACCAGCCTTTCCGCGATCTCTTCGCCCACTTTCCCAACAACCTCCTCAACCTGCTTTTCATCGGACGATGTTGTTACCGCCTGCTGTCTCCTGAGTTCTTCCAACTGAGTCTCGATATACTTTCGCAAACTATACAGATCTTTCCGCAAGGAATCCATATGAGTATTCATCTTACTTATGTGCGAATAGAGGCTGATCCATACAACGACGATCAGTATGACAAGCAGTGTTTCCATGATCTTAATTTAATGAACGCAACTAAGATACGGATTAATTTAAATTACAGGCTATCCATAATCCTTCTTTGTTTCTCAAAAAACAAAATACGCTGTTGTTCACCGCTGACCGATATCATAGTAGAGGCTTTCAGCAATGACTGAAGCCAGTTACGGACAATCTCATACGCCTTTTCATCCTGCGAAACAACCGTATTCAAAATAAATGCCCGAATAATACTTATCCGGTAATTTTGCGAATCCAGATAACTGTAACTGGCATCAAAATTAATATTCGAAATATAGAACGAAACCGGATTACCAGTCTCGCTATACATACCATGGGTTGCCAGTAGTTCCATATTATTCAGGAAACGGAATAAATCCTGTTTTAAAAGACGGATATTTTCAGTATCTATCAGTTGAATACTGCGACAATACAATATATCATTCACGATATATTGGAAAATCAGAGGGTCCCAGATGTAAGTAGTTTTTCCGATATGCTTCGATTCTGCGGCGGTAACCCGCTGCACTTCCAGTAATTTCGCCGAAGGTTCTATATCTCTGAAATGAACCGCTTTATCCGAATGACCGTACTGGTTATACCATTTACAGAGATAAAAACGGGTTATATAATCGTAATCAAGCAAGAAAGTAGCAGGAAGAACATTCATACACTCCACCCCGCAGGAAGACGGATCGGTGCCGGCTTCCCGCAACCGTTCGTTATACATTTCCCACATTTTAAAATCATCCTCTATCGGTTCTACATACTCCACCAGACTCAGCTGATAAGGACGACTCTTTGCCGCACATCCTCCGACCAGATTATCCAACGAGACCCCAAACTTATTGCAGATCGCAGCTATCTCTGCAAAAGAAAAAGCCACATCGCCCCTCATACGGCGATACACAGCTTCTCTTTCTATACACAGTAAATCAACCAAAGCATTGGTCAGGGTCGCTTTATGTGGCATTTTCTCTCTGATCGCGCTGATTAACTTTTCGTAAATCAGGTCTTTACTCATAATAACAATTTTAATGATTGCCAGTAGACAAAAATAATAAAAATAAAGAACCATTCCTACCAATACTCATTTTTGACTACTTTTGTACATTTATAAACAATATAATAATATGCACGATCTTTGTTGTATAGGTCATATCACACTGGATAAAATTGTGACCCCTAAAAATACAGTACACATGGCGGGAGGAACCGCTTTTTACTTCTCCCATGCAATCAAACATTTCAACGACATCGATTATTCGTTGATCACGGCTTTAGCCGAATCGGAGATGAAAGAGGTTGATAAGTTACGGTCGGAAGGAATCGATGTGGCGGTTATGCCCAGCAAACATTCCGTTTATTTCGAGAACATCTACGGAGAGAACCAGGATAACCGCACGCAGCGGGTTCTGGCGAAAGCAGACCCGTTCACAGTCGATTATCTGAAAGATATACAGGCCAAGATCATTCATCTGGGAAGCCTCCTGGCTGACGATTTCTCACTGGATGTCGTGAAATACATGGCAGGAAAAGGACTTGTATCCGCCGACTCTCAGGGTTATCTCCGCGAAGTCCGTGATAAAAAAGTCTACGCTGTCGACTGGACAGAAAAGGAAGAAGCATTAAAATATATCCATTTCCTGAAAGCAAACGAACATGAAATGGAAGTGCTCACAGGCCACGACGATATTGTCGGCGCTGCATTGAAAATGTATGAATGGGGAGTAAAAGAAGTACTGATCACTTTGGGCAGCCTGGGCTCTGTTATATACGATGGGAAAACATTCCATAAAATACCGGCCTACAAACCAAGAGAAGTGGTTGATGCCACCGGCTGTGGCGACACTTATATGACCGGTTACCTGTATCAGCGTGCCAAAGGTGCTTCCATAGATGAAGCCGGCCGTTTTGCCGCCGCCATGTCCACCATCAAGATCGAAGCCTCCGGCCCTTTCAGCGGAAGCAAAGAAGATGTCATCCATTGCATGGAGACGGCGGAACAGAGGTTTCCGGAAATTTAGAAATAATTGAGCTATCCAACTGTCAAAGTGACTCATCTGTTACAGGTTCATTTGCCGTCTGCTTTAGCTGACGGTTTACAAGCTGATTCTTTTTTGGCTTTAGCCACATTTCTCCCAGATAGAGAGTTTTAAGAAATGGGACTAAAGTCCAAAGAGATAAATACTTTATTAGTCCGTCAGCTAAAGCAGACGGCAAATGAACCTGTAATAGCCAAGTGACATTGATGACGGGATAGTTCATTTTTGATAAAAATTGAATTATCTAAACGCCTTGCTGAACGTGGTCATCAACAGAATACAAAGTCCCTGCAAGCCGACCACCATATAAGCATATTCCATATTGAAAGCCTGTGAGATTGCTCCGATCAGTAATGGTGCGACAAGCGAACCGATAAAACTGATACTTGATAGAATGGTAAGCGCAATCCCCACCGGTGTTTTCGACTTTGCCCCGACAAGGCTATAAATAGTAGGAACCATACTCGAAATCCCCAATCCGACCAACATAAATCCGAATGAGTTGACAATCACCTTCAAGGCCATCGAATCAACTGTGCTGCCTAATAAGGCGGAAGTAAAGAACCCGATAAAAATAAAAGCGCCGGACAACTGCAACACCCGTTGCTTTCCCCATATACGGTACGCATAATTAGCCAGGAAGCGACCGACAGTCATCATCACCATAAACACCAGAAAACCAATCTGCAATGATTTAGGCACCTGCAAAACCGATTCAAAATAGACACCGCTCCAGTCGAACATCGCACTCTCAACCACCAAAGCGAACAAACCGACCAGTCCCAACTTAATCAGCAACATCTCCGGCTTCTTTATATATTGCCATTTCTCCGACTTATCTTCTACAGCTTCCTCCTTCACATCTGCTGTAGATACATCATCCTGCAAATACCTGCGGCTCACCATGGTAAGCAACAGTATCAATGCAGCTATCAACGTAAAATGCCAGAACGGAGTAATATCCGAAACGATCATAATAAAACCGATCAACGCCCCCAGACAGGCAGCCAGACTCCATCCCCCATGAAAAGAAGCCATGATCGTCCGCCCGTAAAGTCGCTCTATCCCGATCCCCTGTGTATTCAACGATATATCACACAGATTCCAGAACACACCGAAACAAAACAGAAACACCCCAAGCATATAAATATTCAATGCCGTCCCAATCGCAAATAGAGAAAGGGCATATCCCATAATACTGATCTGCACCATAATACGACTTCCCAGCTTCGACACCAGATAACCCGCCAGCGGGATCGCCACAAACTTCCCCACCGGAATCATAAACAGCACAATCCCCCAATACAGAGCATCATTCACCGTAAAAATCTCCTTAATATCAGGAATACGACTCGCCCAACTTGAAAAGCAAAGCCCCTGAGCAAGAAAAAAAGAAAGAACCGCAAAACGTATATGTTCTTTCGAATAAGCTACATGGTTATTAGAATCCATTTCGTCAGATATTTATTGAACAGACAAATATACTCATTAGAACAGGAAATAACAGAAAAAAAGGTATGTTTGTACTAAATCCAAAAGACATGAAAACCAGAATACTAATTATCTTCCTGTTGTTTTTCTGCAAAACCTTGCTTTCAGGACAAACGATTGCAGAACGAATAACACCTCCCGAAGGATATGTCCGAACAGAGGTTGCAACAAATTCTTTTGCCGCATATCTCCGTCAGCTACCTCTGCAACCGGAAGGAAGCAAGGTTCTGCTTTATAATGGAGAGACAAAGTTTAACCAACTAGCTGCTTATGCCGTCGTCGATCTGGATATCGGGAAACGTGACCTTCAGCAGTGTGCCGATGCCGTTATCCGGCTGAGGGCGGAATATCTTTACGGACAGAAACAGTATGCAGCCATCCACTTCAATTTCACGAACGGATTCAATGCCGAATATACCAAATGGGCAAAGGGCAACCGCATCCGTGTGAACGGCAATACGGTGTCGTGGTATCCATCCAAAGGCGAAGATTATTCCTATAAAACATTCCGTTCCTATCTGGATATGGTATTTTCCTATGCAGGAACAGCCTCCCTATCGAAAGAACTGGCTCCGGTCAATTACCAGGATATGAAGATAGGTGACGTATTTATCCAGGGCGGTCACCCGGGGCATGCCGTTATTGTCGTCGATATAGCCGTTCACCCAAAGACAAAAAAGAAAGTATTCCTGCTGGCACAAAGTTATATGCCTGCCCAGCATATCCATATACTGACCAATCCGGTAAACTGGAAGAAATCCCCCTGGTACGAACTGAGCGACTCGGATGACGAAAAAGTTTATACCCCGGAATGGGTATTCAATAAAAAAGATCTGAAACAATTCAAATAAAAAAGCATTCCAAAAGTAACTACATATCAACGCCTTACATTTAAATATATTATTTTTCTCATTTATTATTCAATAAAGATGCAGCCTTTTTGCAGCTTCTATCATCTTATTAGTCGTACATAATTTATTAACACTAAAATAAAAGAAAAAATGAAGAAGACGTTGAAATGGTCGCTTATGATGATGTTAGCAGTAGTTGGTTTAACTTTTGCTTCTTGCAGTGATGATGATGATGACACTCCTACAGTAGGAACTGTAGAAGATGTTAATGGCGAATTTACAGGAAAGATGACTTATGCAGAATCTAAGGCAGAGGCAGAAGCTGATCCTACTGCTACAGAATTAGAACTGAAAGTAGCAAATGACTCAATCATTTTTAATAAGTTTCCTTATGAAGCATTAGCTGCCAAAATTGTTGGAGAAGAAAATGTTCCAGGTATTGTTGAATTGGTAAAAGATTTGGAATATAAGATCAATTACACAGCTACAATGAATGCAGCAAAGGATTCTGTTATAATCACATTAAAACCGACAGCATTGAAAATTGAAGCTGCTGCAGTTGAAGTTACTATTGAAGCAGAAAAAACAGCTTCTTATGCCATCAAAGATAAAAATCTGAAATTCGACATAAAAGCAGCCAACGTAAAAGTAGGTGGAACAGACCTCCCTGGTTGGACTCCGATGGACTTGTCTTTCGATATGAAGAAGAAATAAGACTAATTCTATCCAATATAAACGGAGGATGTTTCATTGAAAGCATTCTCCGTTTTTGTATTCCAACAACAGGTCCTATATAATATATGTATAGCGCGTCAAACTTTTCTCTCCTTCTTTCCGCAACAGATTACTATCAACCGCCTCTTTTAAGTCCCTGCTGGCCGTAGCTGTTGATAACTCTTTAAAATATCTCAGATAGTCTTTACGAGTAAAAGAAGCATCTGCTATATAATCCTTAAACAAAGCAATTCTGTCACGCCCCGTAAGTGTTACATTCTGCGATTGCAGTAATTCTTCGAGCGACTCTTCTACTATTCTCAGCATAAATTCAACAAAGACAGTAGACTCCCCTTGTCTGTCAGCAATAGCCAAAATCCGATAATACTCTTCCTGATTTTCTTTAATGAGAGACTCTACCGGCAAATATTCAAACACCGGATTATACTTCATCAAAATAACACTTTGCCACAAACGTCCCATTCTTCCGTTTCCATCAAGAAACGGATGGATAAATTCAAACTCATAATGGAAAACACAACTCTTGACAAGCAATATTTCATCCTCATTCTCCAAATAACCGAACAAGTCATTCAACAGCGATTTAACAAGAGTCCCTGAGGGAGCAACATGTGCCAACTGTTTTCCTTTCATGATGCCAACAGATTTATTCCTCAGCCTGCCAGCATTTTCTACCAGACCATCCATCAATATCCGGTGCGCCTCACATAAGGATTCTATGCTAAAAGGATCAAAAAGGGCAATATTTTCATAAACACGAATTGCATTTTTCACTTCGGTAATATCTTTTAATGGAGCTATTACACGTTTCTTTTCCAATAAAGCCGTAACCTGATCGAATGTTAACGTATTTCCTTCAATAACAAGAGAAGAGTGAATTGTGCGTATCCTGTTCCTTTTTCTTAGCTCAGTAGGAGGCCTATGCAAACGGACCGCTTTAATTTCACCCAGTTTTTCTGAAATAGAAGCGACTTTAGCCAATATATAAGGTGTTATTTTATAAGGAGGTTTCATTGTGATAGTATCATTTGATAGTATCAAAGGTAAGAAATATATTTATATAAACATAAAAAATCTCCTTCCTGTATACGAATTAACATGTAACCGGAAGGAGATTCTTATATTCAACAATCTTTTCAGGATTGGTCTACTACAATTTCTCTTTCAAATAATGCCCTGTATAAGATTCCGGGCACAAGGCCACCTCTTCCGGCGTTCCGACACAAACCAGATAACCGCCGGCGTTACCTCCTTCCGGTCCTAAATCGATCAGGTAGTCGGCACATTTGATTACGTCCATGTTATGTTCGATGATCACTACCGTATGTCCTTTATCGATCAGCGCGTTAAATGCTTTCAGCAGGGTCTTTATATCATGGAAGTGCAAACCCGTAGTCGGTTCGTCGAATACGAACAAAGTCGGCTGCTGCTTTTCCTGCCCCAGGTAATAGGCCAACTTCACACGTTGGTTCTCACCGCCGGACAAAGTCGAAGAAGTCTGTCCCAGTTTGATATACCCCAGGCCGACATCCTGCAACGGCTTCAACCTTTTGACGATCTTCTTTTCCTGCGAACCGGTATGTGCTTCGAAGAACTCGATTGCCTGGTTGACAGTCATTTCCAGCATATCATAGATATTCACACCATGATATTCCACATCCAGCACGTCCTGTTTGAAACGCTTTCCATGGCAGCTTTCGCATTCCAGCGTGATATCCGCCATAAACTGCATTTCCACCGTGATACGACCGTCCCCTTTACATTCTTCACAGCGTCCGCCTTCCTTATTAAAAGAGAAATAGGCAGACGTATATCCCAGCTGTTTTGCCAGCGGCTGTTCACCGAACAGTTTACGGATCTCGTCGTAAGCACCGATATAAGTCACCGGATTCGAACGCGAACTCTTACCGATCGAGTTCTGGTCGACAAACTCGATCCCCTGTATCATCTTCATATCACCTTCCAGGCCGGAACAATCCACCATCAGCCGGGCCGCATCATCCAGATAATGCTTTACCCCTTCGTAAAAGATATCCCGCACCAGCGAACTCTTTCCCGAACCGCTGACACCGGTAACAACCGTCATTACGTTCAACGGAAATTTCACATCCACCCCTTTCAGGTTATTCTTACGGGCCCCTTTCACCTCTATATAATTATTCCACAGGCGGCGGAAAGCGGGAACTTCAATCTTATCTTCACCGGTCAGATAACGGACCGTATAACTGTCGCTGCTGGTTTGCAGGTTATTCACATCCCCCTGGTAGACCACTTCACCCCCCAGACGTCCCGCCTTCGGACCTATATCTATAATATAATCGGCCGAACGGATAATATCCTCGTCATGTTCCACCACGACCACCGTATTACCCAACGCCTGTAACTGACGCAACACCTTTATCAGCAAATCGGTATCTCTCGAATGCAACCCGATACTCGGCTCATCCAATATATATAAGGAACCGACCAGACTGCTGCCCAACGAAGTCGCCAGATTAATACGCTGGCTTTCACCACCCGACAACGAAGCCGAAAGACGGTCGAGCGTCAGATACCCCAGCCCGACATCCAGCAGGAACTGCAAGCGGTTCATAATCTCCGTCAACAGACGTTTTGCCACAGCCGCATCCGTTTCGTCCAGCACCAGGTTGTCAAAAAAGGCTTTTGCTTCCGTGATAGGCAATGCCACCAGTTCAGCAATATTCTTGCCGCCTACTTTCACATAGAGCGCTTCCGGTTTCAGGCGGGCCCCTTTACAGGAAGGACAGGTTGTCTTTCCCCGATAACGAGCCTGCATGACACGGTATTGTATTTTATAAAGATTCTCTTCCACAAACTTGAAAAAGTCGTCGATGCCGTGCAAGCCGCGGGCACCATGCCACAACAGGTCTTTTTCCTTCTGCGTCAGGTCGTAATACGGACGATGTATCGGGAAGTTGTATTTCTCGCTCTTGGCGATAAACTCCTTCAACCACTCTCCCATCACTTCGCCTTTCCAGCAGACTACCGCCCCCTGAAAGACCGACAGGCTCTTATCCGGCACCACCAGGTTCTCATCGATACCCAGCACTTTTCCGAATCCTTCACAGACCGGACAGGCTCCCAGCGGATTGTTAAAGCTGAACATCATATCGGTCGGTTCGATAAACGTGATACCGTCCGCTTCAAATTTCTTGGAATACTCTTTTACCACCGTCCCTTCGGCAGCATAGATACGGATGATACAGGTATCATGCCCTTCAAAGAACGCCGTTTCCGCCGAATCGGCCAGACGGCTTTTCAATGTCTTATCGTCCGAAACCGTTAGACGGTCGACCAGCAATTCAATAGTGGGAGAACTGAGCAATGCCTCATCCGCCAACACTTCCTGGATACGGTAAGCCGTATCGTTGATCGACAAACGGGTATATCCTTCTTTCTGTAAAATCTCCAACTGCTCCTTCATGCCGCGGCCTTCCGGCAGGACTACCGGGGCAAACACGGCAAAGCGGGTACCGGCCGGATATGCCAGAACCTCCTTCACGATGTCTTTCACCTGATGCTTTTTCACTTCCATCCCCGACACAGGCGAAATCGTCTTGCCTATCCGGGCATAAAGCAGCCGCAGGTATTCATATATTTCGGTAGATGTACCCACCGTCGAACGCGGATTGCGGGTATTCACCTTCTGCTCGATCGCAATAGCGGGCGGAATGCCTTTGATATAGTCGCACTCCGGCTTGCTCATACGCCCCAGGAACTGGCGGGCATAAGAAGAAAGACTCTCCACATAGCGGCGCTGCCCTTCGGCATATAACGTATCGAAAGCAAGGGAGGATTTTCCGCTGCCGGATAATCCGGTTATCACGACCAGTTTGTCGCGCGGGATCTCTACATCAATATTCTTCAGGTTATTAACACGAGCCCCTTTGATAAATATAGCATTATTTTCAGACATAAATCTTTTCCTAATAAGGATACAAAAATAGCAAAAAGAAACGAGAACCTGAATTTAGTACAGAGGTATTCGGGTTTGTTATTATTTATTATCTTTGCCGCGGAAATGAAGAAAGTGTTACAATAATCTCAAACCAGACAATATTCATGAACAATCAGTATATCCGCCTGCTTCTGGCAGTGGTCCTTTGTGTAGTTACCTCCTGTTCGACTACACGCCAACTTCCTGTCCGTGAGACAGAAGGAAAAGACAAACGGGAATTCAGAGGAGCCTGGATACAAACAGCTTTCCAAGGAGAATATAAGGATATGACTCCCGCCCAGCTACGGAAAGATTTCGTGCGTAAGTTGAATTACCTGCAATCCTGCGGTATCAACGCCATCATCTTCCAGGTCCGTCCCGAAGCCGATGCTTTCTATAAATCGGACATCGAACCCTGGAGCCGTTTCTATACCGGACAACAGGGCGTCGCTCCGGCAGGCAATTTCGATGTGATGGAATTTCTGATCGAAGAATGCCACAAACGGAATATGGAGTTCCATGCCTGGCTGAACCCTTACCGCGCCAGCACGGCTGGCAACACCCGTTTTGCCGATTCGCATATTTATAACAAACACCCGGAATGGTTCGTTACCTATAATAAACAGATCCTGTTCGACCCGGGATTGCCCGAAAGCCGCCAGTTCATTAATAAGGTAGTACGCGACATTGTCAGTCGTTACGATGTGGACGCCATCCATATGGACGACTATTTCTACCCCTATCCGGCAGCCGGCATGCCTTTCCCCGATGATGACAGCTTCCGCAAATACGGACTGAACAAAGGATATACCAATGCACAGCGCAGTGACTGGCGCCGGGAGAACGTGAACACCCTGATCCGCGAACTGAAACGGACCATCCTGCTCACCAAACCCTGGGTGCGTTTCGGCATCAGCCCGTTCGGTATCTACCGTAACAAGAAAAGCACGTCCGACGGTTCCGGTAGCGACACCAACGGCCTGCAAAACTACGACGACCTCTATGCCGACATCCTCCACTGGGTGAAAGAAGGCTGGATAGACTATAACATGCCACAGATATATTGGGAGATAGACCATCCGGCAGCCGACTATATCACCCTGATCCAATGGTGGAATAAGAACGCAACCCTCGAAGGTCCCCATCTCTATATCGGTCAGGACGTGGCACGCACCATGAAAGCCAGCCAGCTGACCCGCAAAATGCGTTACGAACGCGCCCTGTCGAAAGTCAAAGGCAACTGCTTCTGGCCCGCCAACGAACTGTTGTGGAACAACAAAGGCGTAGCCGACAGCCTGAAAAGGAACTACCACCGTTATCCGGCACTGATCCCGGCCTATACCCATATGCACAATCGGGCACCGCAGGAGGTGAAAAAGCTGAAAAAAGAATGGACCGCCGACGGTTATATGCTGCACTGGAAGGCCGAACAAAGCCCGACAAATCCGGAACTTGCCTCCTACTTTGTCGTCTACCGTTTCGAGGATAAAGAACCGATCGACCTCAGTAACCCGGCAAAAATCGTAAAAATCACCCGTAACACAAGATATTTAATGCCTTATGATAACGGAAAGAAAAAATATCGCTATATTGTGACCGCCGTAGACCGTTTTCATAACGAGAATACGGGAAAAAGTATAAAGGTAAAATTATAATGACCGTCTATGTTCTCTCCGGACCTTAGATACAGCAAATTTACGGATTGTGGCTCCTGTGCCGAATACAGGAGAAACATCTTTAAATATCGTTCCTATCCCAAAGGACTTATCATCCCACGGGAACGTTGTTTGCAGAATACATTGTATTTTCTGCTGAAAGGTTCCGTGCAAGTCAATAGCGAAGAACATCCCAATACCATTTTCAGTGCAGGCCAGTTCATCCTGCAACCGATCGGCTCGAAGGTCGAATTCAAGATCCTCGAAACCGCCGAATGTATCCTGTACCTGTTTGAACGCCCGATCAATATCTGCAACGAACGTTTCAACAAAGGGGCCAGCATAGCAGAGACCTCCCGTATCGAACCGATTGTAATGAATATGTGCCCGCCGTTACAGTATTTCGTGGAAGGGGTACGGATGTACCTGAACGACGACCTGCTGTGCGCCGGTTTCCTGAATGCCAAACGGACGGAACTGGTCTACCTGCTCAATTGCTACTATACATTAAAAGAACTGGCCGCTTTCTACTCGCCGATCTACCGGTACAGCAAAAGCTTCCGTTACTTCGTCATGCAGAATTATATGAAGGTAAAAGATGTGGAAGCCTTCGCCCAGATGGGAGGCTACAGCACACCTACTTTCCGCCGCCTGTTTAAAGAGACATTCGGCGAACCCGCTTACCAGTGGATGCTGAAAAAGAAATGTGAAGACATCCAGAACGACTTAACCACTACCGAAATGTCTATTTCAGAGATCAGCTACAAATACGGTTTCGAATCGCTTTCCAACTTTTCCCACTTCTGCCGGACCAATTTCGGCATGTCTCCCCGTGCACTTCGCAACAAGAAAGAGGAATAACCAGTAAAAATCAACAACTTTCGCAGTTTTTACAACTTATTGAATAGAAAAAGCAATTTTACGTCTGCTTTTTCCCGATACATTTGCGTCAGAAACAAGAAGAATTGACTTTCAACGCATATTAAATGATGATAAGAAGTGAACTAGGTTGCTCGTGCGGAATCGCAGTCTGTATATTAATGATCATTACATGTTTCATTAAATGCAGTTCGGAAGAAAAGCCAGAGCAGTCTTCCTACGGTTTCATTTGGTATTCGTTGAAATGGGAACAGGCCATGAGCGGCTATGAAAGTCCTAAAAAAGTTCGTTATTGCTTTTATCCTTTGGGAAAGGGTGCAATGATACAGATCGAGAGTGACACAAGCGGTCTGAAGTTCACACTGCCACCGGATACATACCGTTTACTGGTTTTCAATTGCGATGCCGACAACATCCAGTTCCGCAATATGAATTCATTTGAGACGGCAGAAGCATTTATCCCGGAAACGAAAGCGGCCGGGGGCACGACATCGGGACGCATTCCTTTATATGGAATAGCCATCGACAACCTGGTAGTGGAAGCCAACAACGGGACAAACAACCAACGTGAGTTCAGTCCGGCTTCATTGATCCGCGAAGTAACGCTCGACATAAAAGTCGAGGGTATGGAGTACATAAAAGAATGCAAAGGGCAGCTGACAGGCGTACCTGCCGCTTTCAACCTGAGCAAGCAAGAGATCGTACCGGACAGAACGACGACAGTTAACATTGAAACAACAACTTCAGCGGAAGGTATAAAAACAAATGTATTGATATTAGGCACTCCCCCCAAACAAGGAACAACCCCACCTGCCCTCCCCAAAAACGAAGTACAGCTGGATTTCACCCTCAATGACGGAAGTACCACCACTTCCACCCTCGACCTGGGCAACTCGATCGGAGAAACGGAAGGAAACAAAGTAAATGTAAACGTATCAGTAACGGTAGAAAAAGACGCATCCTTCACTGTCACAATCAACAAGTGGGAAGTCTCTGCCGGAGATAACATGGTCATCGAATGAATTGAATGATAATAATAAGCAACGAATTAAGTAATAACAATCTAATTTTTATAATTATGAAGACATTAGTATTAAGTATGATTTCAATTGCTGCAACAATTGCAGCAATGACCGCTTGTACAAGCGAAGGTGATCCAATAGATAATATTGATAATGGACAACCGGTGGAGATAAAAGCATCAGCAGGTATCGGACAAATTATTACAAAAACTGCGGGAGTAATTACCGACGGAAAAGATGTAGAAAACATTGAGTTTGTAATAGTAGAAAAGGAGAGTGTTCCTTCTGATTGGAGCACAGAAGCATTAAAAGCAACAGATGCAACCATTAATACTGATGGTTTTAAATTCTCGACCCCTCAATACTATAATCCTATTAGCACTATAAAAAGTCACTTGATTGGATACCACCCTAAAACTGAAGGAGGTGGTTCAAGGAGTAATAATGTTGTGACTTATACTACTATAACAGGACAAGAAGATATAATGTGTACAGGTATAGTAAGCGGGAATAAAGAGGATAATAAAACCAAAGCACTAGATTTCACTTTCGATCATCAATTGGCACAGTATACTTTTAAGATTCAGGCTGAAGACCAACAAGCTGTAGCAACATGGGGTAAAATCTCAAGCATTAAACTTATTGGACAACAAACAGCTGCAACACTCACCTTAGATACAAAAACTGTAGAATTTACCGGAGTAAGTACTGGGGAAATAACCGTGGGAGATGAAGCAAAAGCCTTTGACGCTACAGACCCAGTAAACAATGCAGTCACATACGGCTCACCAATTATGGTAAAGCCAGATCAAACAAATATGAAAGTCAAGATTGTTACAGAAAAGAACCCAGGTATCGAGATTCCACTAACAGTAGCTTCTGTTAAAAGTACATCATACATTGTTACATTAACTTTCAAAGCAACCGAAATTGGCGCAACTGCTAAGATCGGTGAATGGAAAACTGGAGTTGGCACTGGTGATGTTCAATAATCTGTATTCGTAAAATAGTTTAAGATCACCTATCTAATACAAATTAAAGATAGGTGATCATATTCTACAAATAAAAATATGAATATTAATACTTCATACCTTTTGGCCCTCATTCTCATCCTCACCGGATGTAGCAATGAAATCGGGATAAAAGAGGAACCTCATCCGATAAACGAAGTTCCTGTTCCCATCCTGATTATGCCAAAAGGGATTGATGCTACAACTAAGGCATTAGTAGATGTATTCACAAATGATAATATTAATGAAATAGGTATTTACGGTACAAGTAGTACAAAAATCATTTACAACGGAATCTCTCCCGGCCAAATAGGAAGCAATCAGGAATTAATCTTTACGAATCCATCACTGGTTTATCCGACAGATGGAAATTCAATCACTTTAGCCGGATATTTCCCCCGTCAATCAAAAGGTACAGCCTATACAATCAATAATAACTCTTTGCAGTTCACACTGACCGGTGAAGAAGACTTAATGCATGCCGCTCCAATCAATGCCGGAAACAAAAAAACGCCGGAAGCTGTCAACCTAAACTTCACCCACAAGCTAACCAGTGTAAAATTCAACTTGGTAAACGGGACAGAAAATATGTTGCCTGACGGAAATATATCCATTACGACCGATGCTCCCAATAGCGGAAGTCTGGATCTGTCGAATGGCATAGTAACAATCGACCAAACTTCCACAACAACATTCACATTATCAACCGATATCAATGCAAACACAATGGCTAGCAAAGAGACAATATCCGTAAACGGAAATCTATTGCTATTCCCCGAACTAGCTTATACTTTCAAACTAAAGATTGGCGATCAATCTTATAATATACAGATAGACACAACCAACTCACCTGCATGGAAAGCGGGCATTTCCTATCTGTTGACAATCACAATCAAGAAATTAAACACTCTAAAATCATTCACTAAATCGGACAACAAAGCCGAATCGTCATCCGATTCTTTCATTCAAGGCAATATTATACAAATAAAATAATTACAAAATGAAGAATATAAAGCTATTACTCTCTGTTCTTTTCTTTGCGACTTTTAGTTGCAATAATGATGGCGATGTTATAAAATCAACCGATGGTCAAGGAAGTATTATACGCTTTGGAGGGAATATCATTCTGACGAAAGCAATTGTCGACAATACAGCTTTTCCTGAGAACTCCCAGGTCGGGATATTAGGTTGGGGATATAATAAAAACAATTCCGGAGGAAATATGGCTCTCCGCAAGGACCTTAACAACTCTCCCTACACCAAAACCGCCGGCAGCAATGAACTCACCTGCGACACCCACGCCCATTACCCCATCAACCCCGACACCTTACTAAACTTTTACGCTTATTACCCTTACACCGAAGCAGCGACAGCCGCTCCGTTAAACATCCCCTTTGACCTGAAGAAACAAGACGACATCATGTGGGCAACTCCCGTACTGGACCGGGATAAAACTTCTGGCGATACCCCTGTCAATCTCTCTTTCAACCATATCCTTTCCGCCATTACGCTTAAATTCAAGAAAGCGGATGATATTAAGGAAGAGATGATCCTGCAAAGCATTTCGATGGAAAACTATCCGTCAACTATACAACTGAACGTACAAACCGGCAAGCTAAGTGCCGCTCCCTCGACTACGCCTTATACACTTATCGACAACCTGAATAAAGAAATAACTCCGAACGAAGAGACAATCGTTACCAACCATCTTCTTTACCCGGTAGAGAAACCTGTTTTCATTGTCCGGATGAGTAACAAGGATTACCGCATCGAATCGACAAAAGCATTCGAAGGAGGAAAAAAACAAACCTACTCTTTCACCATACAAGCTCAGGACATCAGCATCTCAGGCAGTATCAATCCTTGGCTAAACGGTGGCACCAGCGATGAAACAGTTTATTTCTAAGCATCATTTTTTACACACACCAGAGTCACCCAACAATAAAACTCCTGGAGTCCCTGTATTTATCAGTATCTTCAGGTGACGCTGTCCTGCAAAAGCAGCGTCACCCGAAACGATTTCGGATTCACCTCATGGCTTTATCCCCAAACAAGCTAAAACAACATTCTGTTTTGAATGCTTAGAGGAAATACTAGGAAATCTATCGGTTCAGAATTTATCAAAAGTGAATGAATGTAGCGTCGTTGGTAGGGGCGGCACAAGATAAATATCAGCCCTTTCAATCTTGTCGCACCCCTACAGGGTGCCTCAGAAAGAGAAGGATTCAAGGGAACCCAAGGTTGGAACCCTGGGCTAGTTTGTTACAGGCCTACAGCCTGAAGGCACCGTCACTAATTGATTCATCCTATAATTAGCAGATAGTTCAATTATTTCTAAATTGGCACATTGACATATTGCCACATTGGCTCAATTTTTTCTATAAGTAATCCTTTTATACTATATCACACTAACACAAAATATATAGCTAATTATCAACGAACAAGTAAGCCTTTAACCTTTCGACCAAGGGAAAACAATAAGTTGACCTAGGTCAACTTATTGTTTCACCCAGGTCAACTAATAGTTTCACCTGGGTCGAAAAGTTAGAAAGTAAGAGGATTTGAACTAACCTCCGCTTATATCTGCGGTAAACAATTATAGGCTTCCGGATAAAAAACAGACAGTACCACCGGTGATGCCATTCCAACAGGGTAGCGTCACCTCAAAACCCTGATGAATACAAAGATAAAAGGCCTCACCCGGAGAGTGAAGCCTTATTTCGTAAAACTTTTTCAGGAAAAACTATTTTTCCTGCCCCTGACGAATATACAAACGATCGGTCAAAACATTCGTATAAGTCTGAACCGGGATATCATCGTAATCTGTCAGTTCGCCGAGAAGGATCAACTCTGCATTCTCCATCCACGGACGGAAAGAAATCTCTTTTTTATAGTTTACCTCCTGCAACAAAGTAGGAGCACTTTTCAATACAACATAAGCATCTCCGTCGGCCACCTGTTTACCTTGAAAAGCAACCGTGCGCTCATACATTTTATGTTTATTCGCCCCGTTGATACGGATGGGTGACAAACGAAGCAGATAATTGTCCTTGCGCAAAACGGGAGTCAGTATCAATGTCTGATAACGTCCGACAGACAGGCCGCTCAGCAAAATATCCATATCCAGCTTCAAAAGGTCGCCTTCTACCTCAGCCTTATTCTGTTTGATATTAATCAGGCCGTTATAAGTAGTAGCCGGAGCTTGCGTCTGCGACTGTGCCTGAACCGGGAACAGCAGCGCAACCAGCAGAAAAATAAATATATAGACCGGAGTTTTCATCGTTCACTTATTTAATTATATATACAATACTGACACCGAGTTTAGTCGGTCCGAAGTAGTTATTACGGTATTTATAAGCCTTTTCATTATCCGAAGGGTAAGCCGACTTGTCATATTCAAAATGTAGGAAGCCGACTCCCGCCGAAAACTCGATGTTCCAATGCGGAGAAAGATACAACTGATATCCATAAGAGATACCGCCGCCATAAGCGTTGCCGTCGTAAGCAAAATCCTTTTTCATTACCGACATGAAATTCACATGAGACATATCGTAGTCCATATAAACACCATGAACTCCGAAATAATGGCCGTTAAACTTTTCATGCAGCCAGTAACGTGCCTCAGGTTGCACCATCCAATGCTTCCACGACTTGTCGCTCGCAACATCCCAGCCATTATAATTGCCGGAGATATCCAACGACCAGTGTCGGCTGAAAGCAACTTCGGCACCCAGGTTCACCGTTGCAGTTGCATCATACAGAATATTAGACTTGACTGCCACAGTCTGCGCTTTCGCTCCCCACCCGATACCGCACAGCAACAGTGCGATGAATAATACTTTTTTCATATCAGTGTCTTTTCTCTACATGCTTTAAAATCTATTAGCACACAAAGATAGAAAAAAGAAATATAAAACATTAGAGACAACCAAATTATACGTAACTTTGTAATTTAAATAATAAGGCATGAGAATCAAATATATTATATATAGCGTTTTATTCGCGCTATTACTGGGGAGTTGCAGTAAAGAAGACATCGAAATAAAAGGACCGGCCAAACGAACCGTACTTGCTTATATGATTGCCAGTACCAATCTTGGTAGTGATATACGTGCCAATATCAGACAAATGATGACAGTAGCCTCCAATAAAGCACTCAACGGAGGAAATCTGGTTGTATACTATTCGGAAAGCAAAAGCAGATCTTATTTGTTCCAGATAAAAGAAGACAAGAAAGGGAATATAGTAACAGACACCGTCCGTTTTTACGAAAACCAAAGTGCTATCCTGCCGGAAACCATGCACAAGGTGATCAAGGAAACAACAGAATTGTTTCCAGCAGAAAGTTTTGGTCTGGTATTATCCAGCCACGGCACATCATGGCTTCCGGGCAATTTCAGTTCTTTACGTTCTTTCGGAGAAGAAGACAGCCAATATATGGAAATAACTGAAATGAACGAGGCGCTGGAAGGTTTTCATTTCGACTTTATGTTATTCGACGCCTGTTATATGAGCGGCATTGAATGTACTTATGAGTTGAAAGACAAAACGGATTATCTCCTGGGATCGCCAACCGAAGTCCTTGCCCGCGGATTTCCTTATGAAGATTTCCTGCCTGCCTTGTTTAAAGACAAAGCCGATCTGGAAGCAGTTACCAAAAGTTTTTATGAATACTACAGCAATAACGGCAATGCTTCATACGGTACAGTATCTCTGATAAAGACAAGCGAATTGAACGAATTGGCACAAATTGTCAATGACATATTAAAAGACAAAACAGAAGAGGATATTTATGCTCTCCCTTTGTCGAATATGCAGATACTTGAATATCTAACTGCCAGGCAGCCACATATGCTTTATGATTTCGATGATTTTATCAAGTATCTAGCAAACGACGAACAGTATCAGCGTTTTTCCGCTTGTATGGAAAAAGCGGTCATCAGCAAACATACAACACCTTATTCATACTATGCGGCATTATATGGAGCAAGAAAAATCGAGCGTTTCTCCGGCCTGTCGGTCTTCGTGCCCCAACCCTCTCTGACGAAGTTGTCAGACTGGTACAAGCAGCTTGCCTGGTATAAGACGGTTTATTAACTAAAAATAAAAGTAGCTGTGAAGGGATTATTGTTAAAGTCTCCTCATAGCTACTTTCACCCTATTATAGGCTCGCAATATTATTCAGCTTTTTGCGTATATCTTCCCAGGTTACCTTATTCTGCTTTTTCGAAGCTTCGATCATCTTCTTTTCATAAGCTAGTTTAGGTATTTCCTCTTTGGCAAATTCGATCAACAACTCAGTACCTTTCACCAAATTATCCCAATCTTGTTTACGTTCTTCCGGAGACATAACATCCAATCTTGCCTTGTGTTCTTCAAAATAAACACGCCGTCCGTCTTCATCAAGATCCATAAAACGTACGAAATCCTCATACATTTCCTGCGTTGGAAATAAACTTCTATATTCCGGATGCGATTCTAAATATTCTTTATTATCCATAAATTACTCCTCCATCTCTTTAACTAAAGCATTATACCAATCAAGAATAACATCTATATTCTTCATTATTAAATCTTTTTCCTGATCAGAATGATCATTCATCTGTCCTGAATAGTTCATAAAAAGGCTTTCCAGGAATCCTTTTCTATGTTTAAATTCTTCTTCTTTCATAGGCATTACAATTATTTTGATTAATGTTCTATGCCCATTGGAGATATTACAAAGGTAAAGCATCCAAACATCTTCAACAAACATAAAGCGATTTATTAATAAACTACTTATCCACATTCTTTTACCGAACAAGGAATACCTGTTTATATCTTTTTACTGTGCCGCTGGTATGATACAATTCAGCATAGAAGATATAAACACCAGTCTGTAGTTGCTTCCCGGACAGGGCATAACCGTCCCAGGTCAATTTTCCCGTCAACCCCAGCAATTCGTGATTAGCTATTTGTGCTACACGCTGACCGGCGATATTGAAGACAAAAGCACGGCAGTTATATCCCGGTTGGTCCAGATAATAGGATATAGTATAATGGCCGGCACTTTCATCCCACTGCGGTGTCTTGATGCCGGTCGGTTCATCCGGAGTATCCGGATCATCGGGCAGGGAAACATCCGATTGTGAATTAGGATAACCGGGAGTACCATAACCCACTGTAGCAGATGCAGAAGTCCAGTTCGAAGGCGATTGCGTTTCCGCATCGGGATCGATCCGTTCCAGGGAGACACCTTTCTGATCTTTAATTGAAGAAGCATGCCATTTGGAGGTATAGGAAACTTCATCGATCACTGTTCCGTCTTTGCTCCGGAACAGGACAAGCGTAGAGGAAGTATTCGCCAATATAGGAAGTTTAGGGACTTCAAACAGTGAAGAAGAAGACTGGATTGTGTAAAAATCGGTAACGCCCTCCAGATTCTTCGTCAACAACACATAACCATCCGACTCGATTGTTGCAGTAACAGAGGATAACGGGTAGCGGGTATTCAATGTTCCATCGGCTTTCCTGACCGCGACCGATAAGCCGGATACCGGCAAGGCACGATCGGAACGGTTGTACAATTCGATATATTCGCTGCCACCGGCAAAAGGATTAGGAAGAAGTTCGTTAAAAACAAATTCTCCCGGTTCGACGGTAATATCTGGAAGAGACGGATCGTCCGGGGTATCCGGCTCATCGGGGTCGTCAGGTGTAACAGGTTTATCCGGTTCATTAGGGGTTTCCTCACCTTTACCGGACGAGTTAACAGAGCCGGGAGTTCCGCCACGCGGATCGGAAGAGAGATGCCAACCGGAAGAAGAACGCTCCCAGGATTTGGCAGGGGTAGCTTTTTCATAGGTTACTTCATCAATGATAACACCGGATGGAGTCTTCAGGGCTAAATGTTGCCCGGCATCATTTAAAGCATAAAATTTTTCGATTGGTATAACGACACCATCACCGCTGTAATCTATATTACTATTATATAACAAGGCATATTCATGAGGTGGTAATACAACATCAGGTAATATCTTACGTTTATTCCCATTCCAAAGTTCTAATTCATTTAATGAAAATATACGATCTGTCGGATTATATAGCTCTACATATTCGAAGAAGGGACCGTCGCCAGGTTTAGCCATAATTTCATTAATAAAAATTATACCAGAGGAAACTTCAGGTTCCTCATCCTCATCTTCCAATTTAAACTCTTCAGATGTTAAGCTCAATGGTTTACCAGACAAATCCGTAAGTCCAGTAAATGAAATAATATAAGATTCTCCAAGAATCATATCGTTAGGAAAACCAGCATTCACGATTGCCTTTGTATCACCATATTTTAGGTAATCGGCTTGTCCTATCCCTGATATAAATGAATTAGCATTAGATATATCAACAGGAGATTCAAAGGTAAATTGTAACTCTGATAAACTTACAACTTCTACATCTGGAAAATCTATATTTACAGATGGCACATCGGGGTCATCCGGTTCTTCGTCTGGAGTTTGCGGAGTTTCTGAAAGTTTATGCCGGACTACAATATTATCAATATAGTAAAATCGATCTTTATACTTATCTGATGTGGATTTACAGATGCATGATACATTCAAATTACCCGCATCTAAAACATCTTGTATTTCCTGAACAACAGGAATTCCTTCCATTTGATAACCTTTTTCATTTCCCAAACGGGTATAAAGAGTCCAAGATTTATGATCTTCTAATACAAGCTTAATATGTACGACTCTCCCATCCAGTTGACGTTTACCAGTGATTAAAGCTTTCGGCTTACCTTTTGGAGGATATATATACAAAGAAACATTATCTTTATTACTTCCAACTTGGATATAAAAAATAAGATCACTCGGCTTACCTGTTCTATATAAATAAATACAGGCTTTATTGACATTAGAAGGTTTAAATGCAAAAGAGACATCCATTTCCCACTCCATTGTAGGAGCATAATTGATCGGCAGATAAAGAGAGCATGTATCTGCTAATCCAGAGCCATCAAACACTAATTGCCCATTACTTATTACAAACTTATCCAAATCCCCTTTCCAGGGATTAGCAGAGTTTACTTCAGGTCCATCAAATGTTTCTGTAAACTGTGCGAATGCACAAACAGGAAGCAATACAAGGATAAAAAGAATAAATTGTTTCATAGTTATATAGTTTTGTTATAAAATTATCTATCTTTGCACGCTAATAGCTTACAACTATTATTGTGTCCGATTTTGGATGCGGTAAAGTTATAACATTTTTTTTATATTACAATTTAATTAGTGCTCAAAATGAAAGTAGCAATTGTTGGCGTGAGTGGTGCTGTAGGACAAGAGTTCCTGCGCGTGCTCGACGAAAGAAACTTCCCAATGGATGAGCTGGTGCTTTTTGGCTCATCTCGCAGTGCCGGACGTGTTTATACCTTCCGTGGTAAACAGTACACCGTTAAGGAGCTTAAGCATAACGACGACTTTAAGGGAATCGATGTTGCTTTTGTTTCGGCCGGTGGCGGTACATCTATCGAATTTGCAGAAACCATTACAAAACATGGTACTGTGATGATCGATAACTCCAGCGCATTCCGTATGGATAACGATGTACCTTTGGTAGTTCCTGAAGTGAACCCGGAAGATGCACTGAATCGTCCTCGCGGTATCATTGCCAATCCGAACTGTACTACCATCCAGATGGTCGTTGCATTGAAGGCAATCGAAAAGGTATCGCACATTAAGCGTGTACATGTATCAACTTATCAGGCAGCCAGCGGTGCAGGTGCAACAGCTATGGCTGAACTGATCAAGCAGTACGAACAACTGTTGAAGGGCGAAGAACCTACTGTAGAAAAATTCGCTTATCAGCTGGCCTACAACGTGATTCCTCATGTTGATGTGTTCACTGAAAACGGTTATACGAAAGAAGAAATGAAGATGTATAACGAAACACGCAAGATCATGCACTCCGATATCGAAGTAAGTGCCACTTGTGTCCGTGTTCCGGTTATGCGTGCCCATAGCGAAGCAACCTGGATTGAAACAGAACGTCCTATCAGCGTAGAAGAAGCACGCAAGGCTTTTGCTGAAGGCGAAGGAATCATCCTACAGGACGATCCGGCAAACAAGGACTATCCGATGCCGCTGTTCGTTGCAGATAAAGAACCGGTTTACGTTGGCCGTATCCGCAAGGATATCAGCAACCCGAACGGTCTGACATTCTGGACTGTAAGCGACCAGATCAAGAAAGGCGCTGCCCTGAACGCTGTTCAGATTGCCGAATACCTGATCAAGGTGAAGAATATATAATAATAATCTTACAATCTTTCTATATAGAAAGGGACGGTCTGTTGGAGATCGTCCCTTTTCGTTTGATAGGGTACAAACATATTTCTGTAAACATCGCCTCTATACCTCTTTTATCTTTTATGATCGATAAACAGATAAACTACTCATCATTACTCACGATGAAGAAGAAATGATTGTGGAAGACGGAAAAGAGATCGCTGTTGTTCCGATTTGGAAATGGCTACTTGAACAGGACAGTCTGTTGGAAAACAGGTAGTGCTGACAGACGCCCGGAAGGAATGGATTAGCCTCCTGAACGAACCGACGAAGCCAAATGTAGAGTCAGCAAAATGCCAAAGTTTATTCATATCACATCTGTGATACAAAAGAAACTCAACCGTGATACAAACGGAATCCATCTGTGATATGAAAGGAACACAGATGTGATATGCATTAATCTGTGTTCCCTGAGTAGTTATCCGTATCTGTTTACCCCATTTTCCAGGCTTCCGTCACATTCCTTCAGCATAATAGCTTTCAGTTCTTCCGCTTTCTCCGGATATTTATCAATCACGTTCTTGCGCTCCTGCGGATCGTCGGACAAGTTGTACAACTCATAAACACCTTGTTTCCTGTAATAACGGAGTTTCCAGCCATCGTTCATAACAATGCCCGGTCCGAGATTGGAGCCATATACGACATACCGTTTCGGATCTGTTTGCTTCCCATTCAGCAAAGTAGGCAGGAAAGAGATACCGTCTTTCTTTACCGGAAGCGAAACGTTTAACAGATCAGCCATCGTTGCCAGAAAATCGTAATTGGAAACCAATTCCTTGCTTTTCACGCCAGCCGGTATCAATCCTTCACCGTAAAAGACCAGCGGAATATGTACGCCGCCATCCAGATTACTCCGTTTCAGTCCGGCCATACCGGCATTCCCGTTAAAGATATCGCCTGCCAGGTCGCTGTAATATTTATCTGTATAGTCATCAAACAATTGGTCGGTTTGCAGATTCTTATAAGGTTTTTCACATCTTCCTTTTTGCGAATAATAGATCTCATGCCCGTTATCGGCGGCAAAGACTATGATCGTATTTTTATCCAGTCCGAGATTACGAAGCTCATTCATAATTATCCCCACATGATCATCCAGCAACTTAATCATAGAAGCGTATTCTTTTTCTATCGGTGTTAACTCAGGGTTGGCCGCCAACTCCGGATGAACGGCCGGAATAGCTACCGGACCATGCGGCAACTGGGTCGGATGGAACAGGAAAAAGGGTTTATCCTTATTCTCGCGGATAAAAGACAGCATCTTATCCAGAAAAAGGTCCTGCGAATAAACAGATTTACCATTTCTATCCCATCGCTCCCACAAAGTCTCATCTGTTTCATTTTCCGTACTCTTTCCACAGTTCGGAAGAGTATTCCCGTCAATCGTTACAATCTCACCGTTGTCAAACAGAAACGGCGGATAGAAACCATGGCAACGTACATGGTCGAGATAACCATAATAATAATCCCATCCATGTTCCTTCATCTGTTTGCGGGTAGCCGTAAAACCCCATTCCAGCTTTCCGATCTCGGCGGTTACATAACCGGCTTTCTTAAATACCTGCGGAAGATAATAGTCGCCTTCCTCTAAAAGAATATCCCCATCGTCTATCTCTTTCTCAAAAGCCGGAATCAATGAGAGATTATCAGTCGGAGGAATAAACTGTCCTCCCTTCGATATCATCCATTTATCCGGATGACAATCGTGATAGCCGGTCAGCAGAGAGGCTCTTGCCGGAGCTGACAACATACAACCGTATGCATTATCGAAAGAAGTCCCCCGGGTAACCATCGCATCAATATGAGGTGTCGTGAAATGCCGTTGACCATAGGCAGACAACATGCCTTTCCCCATATCGTCGGCATAGATATAGATAACATTGGGTTTAACCGGTTGCTGCGCCTGTACATAACCGGGTATGGAAGAAACGCCTGCCACAGACAAAACCGCTGCAAATGAAGATGAGAGAGTTTTATTCATACTATTTTACTATTAAACAAAATTCACTGTACAGGATACAAATATACTATTTTACAAACACTAAAAAATCTACATTTCTAAATAAATATACCCTCAAAAGAGATAAGGTTCGCCTTTTCTCTAAACAAAAAAAGTTGCCCCTTTTATTGAGGCAACCTTTTTTATATAATACCAATAACCTTCTATTTGTCTTCCCACCCTTTGGTCTGAAGCAGATTCGTATTCAACAGCAATTCACCTTTCGGAATAGGCCAGTAATAACGATAATCGGACCATGGCAATGTACCACTCTGGATATTCGTACTTTTCGGATGAAGGATAATGAAACCTTCTTCATCCAGAAATACATCCTTATCGACAATAGCAGTCACCGCTGTTTCACGAATACCCGTTTCCGGGTCTACCACGCCATTGTTATAATCACCGCTATAAAGCTCTTGCACTTCTTCGGTAAATTTCACACCCCTCATCGGGACAGTCAATAAACCGGCTGCTTTCCAACGCATCAAATCCCAGTAACGAAGATCTTCCTGAGCCATTTCGATGCGTCTTTCACGACGTATTTCACGCAACAACGGGGAAACGGTATAATCCAACTTCTCCCTGTAAACGGCATCCAAACGAGGGTCGGCCGGGATATTTCCCATATCCAATCTTGCAGTAGGATATTTATCAAAGTCGAAACCGGCCCTCTGGCGTAGCGCATTGATAGTAATATCAATATCATTCTGAGAAATTGTTCCCAACTCACATTTTGCTTCTGCATACATCAATAAAGCTTCCGCATATCTGAATTCAATGGCAGATTGTGTAGATCCACTGGCTCTTTGGTAGTTTACCAGGTCCGGTTTCCAATGTTTGATGAACCGGTAACCGGATTGCTCACGACCAAGGTATTTCAAATCAGGATAAGTTATTCCGTTTTCTTTGATACCATACACCCCCGTATTTCTGTTCCAAATGGTGATATATTCCCCCGGTTTACAGATTGTCTGCGACATACGGGGATCACGATTGTTCAGTTCACTCCATTCTCCATATCCTTCAAACAAAGGATTCGCATCATAATTGCCTTTCGAACCGCTTAAATAAATCGGACGTCCGTCTTCACACAAATATTCATCGACTAAACTCTTTTGAGCACAAATACCCATGTGATTATTCTGGTCATAATAACGGAGCAAATCATTACCTATCTTATTGTCAAAACTGTACTCCACACCTAATATGGCTTCCGGATTAGATCTGATTTCCGCATCGAATTGAGCGAATAGCGCCCAATAAGAATCCTTGTTTCCGTTATCAAACAATTTGTATCTGCCCGACTTGATCAGATAATCGGCAGCTTTCGCAGCTTCTTCCAACCACATGGCAGCCGTATTCCGCAAATTCAATTCTGTATGATATTTCCGGAAAGTTCCTTCGTTCAAACAGATTCTCGCTTTTAGGAATTGCGCCATGTCCTTGTTTATACGACCTACCGAATTGGGAGTTGTAACTTCCGGAAACCATTCAATGGCACGGTTTATACAAAACAAAACTGAATCCATCACCAATTCCCTCGAGTCGCGCGGAGCATACAATTCTTCCGAGTCGATGTTCAGATCGCGGCTAAGCCAAGGTATATCGCTAAAAATCTGTACCTTTTTGAAATAATCCCATGCTTTGAAGAAATAAGCTTCAGCAGCATAAGCTTTTTTCTTATCTTCAGTGATAGGTGCCCTATCATAGTTTGTCAAGAAGTAATTCACACGGCGCAGATCTCCCCAACTCCATCCGTTGTAACTGTCATTCAACGGTACGGTATAAGCATTAGTCAAACGAACATTCACATTTTGTCCGCTGCGGACAGCATTATCCGAAAAAGCATCACCGTAAGCAATATGACTACCTCTGAAATTCAGTGGTGCCACATACGGATCCTGATTATGTCCGCGGGCATAAATACGGTACATTCCATTCAGGTAAAGCTCCAGGTCGGTCTCCGTATTCCAGAAATTTTCACTTACTATATCGTCTTTAGGAGGACGGTCCATAAAATCGTCATTACATGCAAAAAGGCAAAATGACAACGCTGATAAAGCCAGCACTTTTATATTTGAACTATATTTTCTCATATTATCATATCATTTAAAATCCAACTTGTACACCTAATGCGATACTTCTCATCTGAGGATAAGAAGTCGAAAGCAGATCCGGATCATAGACATCGGGAAGTTCTGTAATTTCAAACAGGTTAAAACCGGATACATACACTCTGAGTTTACTCATTTTGATCTTGTTGGTAATCTCGGCCGGAACCGTATAACCCAAGATTGCCTGTTTCAAACGGAGATAAGCGCCATTGAACATATAAGCAGATTGCGTATACCAGTTCTGTGAACGACGGGCACCGTAAAGAGGATATTTGGCATCCGTCTGTTCCGGAGTCCATGAATTTTCATACACCTTTTTGCTACCCGGACCGTCTTCATCGCCCCAGTATGTCTTGTCACTAATCCAAACGTCTCTCTTACCAACACCTTGGAAGAAAAGATTTAAGTCGAAACCTTTCCAAGCAAAATTGCCTGTCAAACCGAATTTCAAGCGCGGAGTATTATTACCCAAAACCTTCAAATCCCCATGATCGTCCAATGTATTCAGGCCTCTGTCTACTTTTCCGTCTCCATTGATATCTTTATACATGATATCGCCCGGATAATAAGCGCTGTTCGATTCGTTCGGGCGGTGCAGGTTATTCCCGTTTTCATCCGTATATTGAATAATCAGGTTGTTTGCGATATCACCTTCCTGCAAAATCCGGTCGGTTACATATCCCCATATTTCCCCTACTTTCTTACCGGTATACAAAGAACCCAGGCTGCAATTGTCGTTACCATTGAATAGAGCAACTTCAGTTTGATAATCAGACAATACAAAATTCAAGTCGTAGAAAAAGCCGTTTGAAAGACGGTCTTTCCATCCGAGACTCATTTCCCATCCATGCGTTCTCAACTTGCCGGAATTCACCATCGGTGCACTGGTACCCAACACTGAAGGATATGTCGAACCATCCATAATGATATCTTTTGTTTCACGTCTGTAGATATCAAAAGAATAGTTAAGCCTGTTACTAAGCAAAGATACATCCAAACCGCCATTGATTGTCGTAGCTGTTTCCCAGGTAAAATCCGGACTGATCAATCCGGGAGGGTTCACCTGATAAGGACGCTGCCCGTTGATCATCGCACTAGACTGACTGGATCCCATACGGGAATAGAAACCGTAGTTGGCTACATTCTGGTTACCGATAGAACCGTAAGAGGCCCTTATCTTCAAATTATCCAACCAACTACGCGTATCGGCCATGAAGCTCTCTTCCGAAAGACGCCATGCAGCAGAGAAAGAAGGGAAGAACTTGAAACGTGAGTCATGCGGGAATTTGGAAGATCCATCATATCGTCCGTTCATTTCAAAAAGATAACGGTCGGAATAATTATAATTAATTCGCATAAATACACCCCGTACAGCCCAATGTTCATCAACCTCCCCTTTAGAGGGATTTACACCATACGTATTGCCAAGCGTAGGCGCACCGATACTCATAATACCTGTATTTCCTGCCGACAACTGTTCTTTCTTCCAGACCTCCTGGTTAAAGCCGACCAATCCACCCAACGTATGTTTTCCGAATGTCTGGTTATAATCCGCATATACATTAGTCGTAAAAAGTTGTACATCTTCTTTTATCTTACTGATACGCCCGGTTTCCGTATTAACGGCAATATCCATCGACTCCCAGCTATCCTGGATATAGCGGAATTCAGGTTCCACATCCTTTACATCATAAGAAGAAGGACGATAAGAAAAGTCTGCTTTCAATTTCAACTGGGGCAACACCTGGTATTCCGGACTTGCAGTAAATACACCAACCGCCCTGTCTGTTTTTTTATTCCTGTTACATAAGCATAAGCCGACACAATGCTGTTCGTCGGAGCATTGGGTACAGGGTCATTCGGCCCTGTCAGCAGAGGCATGTTCTGATTCCATTTTCCCTGATACAAGATGACCGACCACGGATTGCCTTTATAAGAATAAGGTAACGGTTCGTCATAACGAGTCGCGTTATATGATAATTTGATATTCACTTTAAACTTATCATTAATCTGGGCATCCAAATTAACCATACCATTATAACGACGCATATTATCATTACGAAGTTTATAGAAACCATCCTGGTCCTGAAAACCCAATGAAGCGTAATAACGCAAAGCTTCAGTACCGCCCGAAATGCTTACGTTGTGTTTCTGTGTAGGACTCCAATCTCTTACCATCAATTCAAACGGGTCAAAGTTACCTACCCACCAGATCGATTGCTGATTACTTCCCGGCGCATACATCCAGGCATTTTCGGGGACAGGATTATCAATATAATTCTGCAATGCTTCCAAACGGATATCATCATCCGTAGTTCTGGTACCACCTGTATATACCCGGTTCATCACTCTGGCATATTCAGACTCATACGAGTTCATGAAGTCTGGACGCGCCGAAGGATGGTTCCACTGCACATCGTACGAATACTGTACCCTGCCTTTCCCCTTTTTCCCTTGTTTAGTTGTTACCAATATGACTCCATAAGCAGCACGCGCACCATAGATAGCTGACGCTGAAGCATCTTTAATAACGGAAATACTCTCCATATCATTAGGATTCAAAGCACTAAGATTGAAATTTTCCATCTCGATACCATCTACAAGAATAAGAGGACTGCCATTATCAACCTGCCATGCACCGTCACTGTTTTTCGACATAGATGTTGCACCACGGACATTATAAGATGCAAACGTATTAGGCGCACCGTTTGAGATATCGACATTCAGGTTAGGAACAACCCCTTGCAACGCCTGAGCAATATTTGTCACAGGACGGCTCTCCATGACTTCAGCCGAAACAGAGGAAACAGCACCCGTTAAATTCACCTTCTTCTGTGTACCGTAACCTACGACAACAACCTCATCCAGGGTTTGTGTATCCTCTTTCAGTACGACAGAAATATTCGTCTTGTTTTTAACCGATACATTCTGTGTCATATAACCGATATAGGATACTTCTACCGCATCGCTTTGTACTAGTGTCAGCGAGAATTTTCCGTCGATATCCGTTATGATACCGTTCCTTGTCCCCTTTTCGACTACGTTTGCACCGATAATAGGCAATCCGGATTCATCCGTTACAATACCTGTTATCGTTTTCCTGCTATCTTGCTGAGTCTTTACTGGTGCCGGTTTGATTAAAATCAGGTTTCCTTCGATAGTAAATACAGCGCCTGTCCCTTCCAATATCTCGACCATTGCTTCTTTTACCGGTTTACCGGCTATATTTACCGATACCAGGCGGTTCTTGTCAATGGTAGATTCACTGTAAGCAATAGATAATTTTGTTTGGTTTTCCACTTCTTCAAAAACATCGGCCAATGTAACGTTTCGCTTGTTTATATTTACATTTTGTGCCGATAGGATTGTGGTCATGAAGAAAAGGAATAAATAGGTAAATATCTTTCGCAAATATTTATAAGATAAATTGTTATTCTTTTTCATGAATAATATTATTTTTGTTGTTGAATACTATTTTTATAATTAAGCCTTATGAAATGTGTTCGGATTTCAAACCGAAGAGTTGAGCCGCAAACAAAACTCTTCGGTTCTTTTTTTCATGGTACTATATGTGTGTGTTAATCATTAATAAATATATACTTTATCCCCTTCTATCTTATATTTAAACCCGGCAATAATTTGTTGCAAAGTATAAAATACTTCCTCCAACGTCTCATCATGCAGGAATTTAACCGTTAAACGTTCATCCTTCAATCCCTTGGAATTAAGGTAAACCGTTACCCCATGATTCCGTTCTATTTCTTTTATGACAGTGTACAATGAAACACTTTGGAAAACCATCTGCCCCTTTTCCCAGGCCAGTACATAATCCAACCGGACATGCTTATGTTCACTTCGCCCTGTTTCCCTGTCATATACGATTTGTTCCTCCGGGTTAAGAATAAAACTTTCCTGACCTGAATTAATATCGACTTTAATTTTCCCTTCCACCAGTGAAGCGGCCGTTTTTTTATCATCCGGATAAGACGAAATATTAAAAACCGTACCCAATGCCTCTACAGACATATCCTGTGTTTTGACAATAAAAGGTTTCTTCTTATCCGGCGAAACCGAAAACTTAGCCTCTCCGCTTAAATAAATATTACGATTCTTCCCTTTAAATTCAGCCGGGTAAAACAGAGAACTTCCTGAATTGACCATCACCTCTGAATGATCGGGCAATATAACGGTACGTATTTCCCCTGCGGGGACAAAACATTCTACCCATGCAACTTCCTCCACCGTATGATTTTGTACATACTGCCACGAAAACCATACGCTAAGTAAAGGTATCAGAATAACAGCCGCCACCTGTCCCCATTTCCGGAATGAGAAATGTATCCTCCTGCGTTGCGGAAATCCTAAACGCCTTTCCACTTCATCGAAAGACTGCTCTACCGATCTATCTTCTTTTATCTGAATATCATCCCAAATCCGGCAAAGGGCTTCATCCTTCTCTTCCGATGAAAAAGAGAAAAACCAGCGAGCAAAGCTCTTCCGGATTTCTTCCGGATGATCTTTCTTAAAGAAATTTTCTATGATCTGATATACTTTCGACATAATGTTATTTTCCGTTATCTATAAATTAAGACACGCGAGAATAACAATGCACCCAAAAAAGTAACTATTTTTTTATATAAAGAAGGAAGTAAATAAAAACAAGGTCTTTCTGATCTCTTTCAACGCCAGGTTCAGGTGATTCTCTACGGTTTTCTTAGAAATACCCATCCGGGTCGCTATCTCATCATTTGTCAGCCCCTCTCTCCGGCTCATTTCATAAATAGCTTTACGTTTACGGGGCATACGGCTGACAGTCAATTGCTCCAGTAATTTTATCTCACGGGCATACAATTCCCCTTCAATAGTCAGTTCAGTTTCTCCCTCATACTCTTCCTGGTAACTTTCTTCCACATATTTGCGCCGCAGATAATTCAGAGCCATATTCTTCGCCATCCGGTAAACATACGAATTAAACGACTCAACAGCCCCCAACTGTTCCCTGCTCTCCCAAATTCTCATAAAAACATCCTGAGCTAATTCTTCGGCTATAATCTCCGATTTGATAAGATGGCTTATAAAGTATTTAACCTTTGGGAAATAATTCATAAACAGGCACCTGAAAGCGTCATGACTCCCCAATACCAGTTCTTTTATATATAATGTATCCTTTTCCATAAAAGTATCTCCCGGACAAATATAGTACAAATACAATAAAACAAAACGAATCAGATTCTATTTAACACCCCGGAAATAACTTATTTCGACTATTTACTTAGGAGAAGAAAGAGAATCCTATGGTGCTTTTTTGTTCCTTTTAAAAGGAACCATTAGCAAAAAATAAGCAGATTCGCTATCAGGGGAATCTGCTTATCTTCTTTTTATAAATATAATTAATGATGGAACAAACGTATCCCTGTAAATGCCATCGTTATACCATATTTATCACAAGTATCGATCACATGATCGTCACGAACGGAACCGCCTGCCTGTACGATATATTCGACACCGCTTTTATGAGCACGTTCGATGTTGTCACCGAAGGGGAAGAAAGCATCTGAGCCCAGTGCTACCCCTTTCAGGGTGTCCAGCCAGGCACGTTTCTCTTCGCGGGTCAGCACTTCCGGTTTTTCGGTGAAGAACTGTTGCCAGATACCGTCAGCCAAAACATCTTCGTGGTCATCGCTGATATATACGTCGATTGTATTATCGCGGTCGGCACGACGGATCTTTTCGATCCAGGGCAGGTTCATTACCTTCGGATGCTGGCGGAGATACCAGATGTCGGCTTTGTTTCCGGCCAGACGGGTACAATGGATACGGCTCTGCTGACCGGCACCGATACCGATAGCCTGTCCGTCTTTTGTATAGCAGACAGAATTACTCTGCGTATATTTTAATGTAATAAGGGCAATGATAAGATCGCGTTTGGCAGCTTCAGAAAATTCCTTATTTTGAGTCGGGATGTTTGTCAGCAAGCTTTCGTCTAGTTTAATCTCGTTACGGCCCTGTTCGAAAGTGATACCGAACACATCTTTATGTTCAATCGGAGCCGGCTTATAAGACGGATCGATCTTAATCACGTTATACGTTCCTTTCCTTTTGTTTTTCAGGACCTCTAAGGCTTCCGGGGTATAATCGGGAGCGATGACACCGTCGGAAACTTCGCGGTTGATCAGGCGGGCAGTAGCTTCATCGCAAGTATCGCTCAAAGCGATAAAATCACCGTAAGAAGACATGCGGTCTGCACCACGGGCACGGGCATAAGCGGTTGCCAGAGGAGTAAGAGGCAGGTCGTCTACAAAATAGATTTTCTTCAGGGTATCGCTCATCTCGATTCCCACAGCGGCACCCGCCGGACTGACATGCTTAAAAGATGCGGCAGCCGGTAGTCCGGTAGCCTCTTTTAGTTCTTTCACCAATTGCCAGCTATTGAAAGCGTCCATGAAATTAATATATCCGGGACGGCCGTTCAATACCTCTATAGGCAATTCCCCCTGCTGCATAAAAATGCGCGACGGCTTCTGGTTGGGGTTACAGCCGTACTTCAGTTCTAAAGAGTTTTTGTTTTCTGTGCTCATATTGCTTGTTATATATGATTCTATCTCATCTCCGCCATTCCTTCTTCAAGGGTATGAGGAGTATAACCTAACTCACGTTTTGCTTTTTCGATGCTCAGCCCGCTGAAACGGGGACGTGGAGTCGCTTCGTTCATTTCTTCGGTGGTGACCGGGATAATCAATGAACGATCCAGTTTGAAATAATCGGCAACACGGTAAGCTATATCGGCTATCGAAAGGCATTCGCCTCCACAAATATGCCAAGTACCGTTTAGAGAAACATGCATCAGTTTTTCTACTCCGATAGCGATATCCTCTACCCAAGTCGGTGTACGGTACTGATCGGAAACGACCCGTATCTGCTGACCAGCTTCCAGGCGGTTCTTTACCAATTGCAAGATATTGCCATGTTGCCCCGGCAATGCTTTTCCGTAGACAACGACCACGCGGACATTCGCATAATTACTGCAATTGGCAGCCACGGCCAATTCTCCCTGATATTTCGACAGGCCATAATAATTCACCGGAGCCGGAATATCTTCCTCGGTGTATAAAGAAGGATTCTTTCCGTCAAAGACAAAATCGGTCGACAGATGAATAAAACGGCTATCTTCCCGCTCGCAACAACGCGCCATATTTTCAACGGCAAGTACATTGGCAGCATGCGCCTCTTCATGATGGGACTCACAATAATCGGGAACGGAAAGTGCAGAAGCGTTTATCACGACATCAGGACGCATCTCCCCGATCAATCGCCCGATGGCCGAATGATCGTTGATATCCGCCTGAACGAAATGGGAATTACTCTCTGGCTGAATATCTTTATGCAGGGAGCATCCTGTCAATTCATACCCACCACACTGGGACAGATGTTGCAAAATACGTCTGCCTGTAAAACCGTTTGCTCCAATTATCAGCGTTTTCATCAGAATGAATATATTAATACACCTAATACACGGTGGTTAGTTACTGAATGGGTATCACGAATACGTCCGTCGGCAAGTGTACGGTCGCCATACCAGGCCAAAGACGGACTGTACTCCACTCCCAATTTCCAGTGAGGCAACACATATGACATTTGCAAATTAGTGGTAAAGACCTGATCCACATCGAGGCCCACTCCATAAGTCGGTCCGACAATATCCTTGCCTGCCCCCAGGTTCTTCAAATACCCGACAAACAATCCGGGTTGCCATTTTTTACCATATACCACGTTCAACCAGGTCATTGAATGACGGTAAGACGTATACTCCTGTTCGCCGGTACGTTTGTCGATACTGCTGACACCATAACCACCCAGCATACAGAGATGGGCCAGGTTCTCTCCCATAATCGTCTTTGCCGAAATCTTCCAGTTATCATCCGTATAACGGGCATGCGCCTCGACAGAAACGGAGGTAACACGCTCTTTTACCTTATAAGTCTTATCACCGACTTCGGATTTTACACGTGGTGCCAGCGAAATAAGGTCGGCACCTATACCTACCATCCAATTGTTGGTTTTATAATCGACACCGGCATAAAATTCTGGCACACAACTATTCTTTATATATTCCTCGCTCTTTCCGTTCAGTCCGGTAGACAGATACTGCAACTGCCAGATAGCCGCCCCCGTCAGGCTCCATCCCTGACGGGTATAACGATAGCGAAGCATCGGGTTACGGCTGAACGGCTGGAAAGGTGCTCCGGTGGAAAGATTCAACATTTGTGGAAAGATATCACCGAATAATGGGTGCCAGGTCTGGCCGATCAGGACAGCCGATTTTCCCCAATCCAGATTTACATAGGCATGCCGCACACGAATCATGGCAAAGTTACTTCCCGAACCACGGAAATCCACTTCCAATTTAGCGGTTGTCTTAGCTTTGCCGACACTCGGTCCTGCCACATCTATCCCCAAACGGGAATATAACAGGTAAAAGCTACCGTTTGCCGTAGCATTCAAATCATTGCCATCTGCATCCGGAGCGATATCTTTCGGATAGAGATGAAACAATCCGTCTACTATCTCGGAATTGGCCCGGGAATTATAGAACAAGTCACCACGAACCTGTCCGTAAAACTTATACGAAAAATTCTTCTTCTGTGCATAACCGGACGTTACAGCTAACAATCCGGCCAATAAAAACATACCTAATCTCGTTCTCATTTAAAAGCGTTCAAATTAGAAATAATACATAACCAGTCCCAATATGCGGTGATTGGTTATGGCGTGAGTGTTTCCCACTTTACCGTTCTTCTGGTCGATCGTTCCATACCAGGCCGTTGCCGGAGAATATTCCAGTCCGATCTGCCAGTGAGGCAGATTATAAGAGAAATTCATATTTACCGTCAGCAACTGGTCGATATCCAGTCCCATTCCGTAGACTGTTTTCGAAGCCGTCAGCTCATCATCCGTCCCCAGGTTCTTGGTATATCCCAGGAATAGTCCCGTTTTCCATTTCGTGCCATAGGTAAAATTCGCCCAGGTTGTCGAATGGCGGAAAGGAGTATATTCCTGCTCGCCGGTCTTCGGGTCGACAGAACTGATACCATAGCCACCGATCAGGGCCGTCTGGTCCAGACAAGAAGCCATCAGGCTTTTGGCTGCAAAGGTATAATTACGGCCGGTATATTTCAAGTGAGCTTCGTATGAATATGTCGTCATACGCTCATTTACTTTATATACTTTATCATTTATCTCAGAAGTCGTACGGGGTTTTAAAGAAATAAGGTGAATACCGGCTCCTGCCAGCCAGCCATTGCCGGACGTATAATCGGCTCCTACATAAAACTCCGGCACACAACTATTCTTTATATAATCTTCGCTCATCCCTTTCGGACCGCTCGACGTGTATTGCAACTGCCACATAGCCGAAGCGGTTAGCTTTACTTTACCGGCCTTATACTGGTAACGAATCTGCGGACTACGGTTGAAAGGTTGGAAAGGTGCGCCTGTCGACAGATTCAGCATATCCGGAAATACGGAACCGAATAAAGGATGCCAGGTATGACCGATCAATACATTACTTTTCTCCCAGTCCAATGCGACCCATGCTTGACGGATACGCAACATAGTCGTACTTCCCGAAAAGCCGCCGAAGTCAGTCTCCAGGCAAGCTGAAGTACGGGCCGAGCCGACATTCGGGCCGGTCACACTCAATCCCAGGCGGGAAGTGAACGTATAAAAACTACCGTTGGGAGTCGCATTCAGGTCTTTCCCGTCAGCATCCGGTTTTTCATCCAAAGGGAAAAGGTAGAAGTTTCCGTCTACCGGAGCCATATTTGCACGGGTGTTGTAGAACAAGTCACCACGTACAAAACCATAAAACTTGTAAGTGAAGTTTTTCTTCTGGGCAGTTGCGGAAAACAAAGTCAGCATACTTACCAATAGCAGAGCCAGCTTTTTCATCGTTGTCGTTTGTTATCTATTTGTCTAGTTTGAAGGCGCAAAGGTATATATTTTTGTTTATTCAATTTGAAGAACGAAATATTATTTGTTACTTTGCTTCCAAGTTGTAAGCCTGAAAGGCCAAAATGATTAATAATGTAAACTACATAAAGAATTATGAGTACTAAAAAGTTTTTATTGGAGGAGAAAGACATACCTACAGCCTGGTATAACATTGTGGCTGACATGAAGAACAAACCACTTCCTATTTTAAATCCGCAGACAAAGCAGCCGTTGAAGGAAGAAGACTTGTATCCTTTATTTTCCAAAGGTGTTTCACACCAGGAAATGAACACGACAGATGCATGGATTGAAATACCGGAAAAAGTTCGCGAATTATATAAGGTATGGCGTCCGACTCCGCTGGTTCGTGCTTACGGACTGGAGAAGATGCTGGATACTCCTGCACATATCTACTTTAAGAACGAAAGCGTCAGCCCGATCGGTTCGCATAAACTGAACTCGGCTATCGCACAGGCTTACTACTGCAAACAGGAAGGTATTACCAATATCACTACGGAAACAGGTGCCGGACAATGGGGCGCCGCCCTCTCCTATGCCGCCAAGGCTTTCGGCCTGGAACTGGCAGTATATATGGTAAAGGTCAGCTATCATCAGAAACCTTACCGCCGCTCTATTATGCAGACATTCGGTGCACAGGTGATAGCCTCTCCGAGTATGAGTACGAAAGCGGGACGTAAGATTCTGACCGACCATCCCAACTATCAGGGAAGCCTGGGTACGGCTATTTCGGAAGCGGTAGAACTGGCAATGCAAACTCCGAACTGCAAATATACATTAGGTAGCGTATTGAACCATGTTATGTTGCATCAGACAGTAATCGGCCTGGAAGCAGAAAAGCAAATGGAAATGGCCGGCGAATATCCGGACGTTGTAATCGGTTGCTTCGGTGGCGGTTCAAACTTCTCCGGTATTACATTCCCCTTCCTGCGCCATAAACTGACAGAAGGAAAAGATGTACGTGTTATTGCCGCCGAACCAGCTTCCTGCCCGAAGTTGACACGCGGACAGTTCCAGTATGACTTCGGTGACGAAGCCGGCTACACACCGCTCATCCCGATGTTCACGTTAGGACATAATTTTGCCCCGGCAAATATCCATGCAGGCGGTCTGCGTTATCACGGTGCTGGTTCTATTGTCAGCCAGTTGATGAAAGATGGCTTAATGAGCGCATACGATGTAAAACAGTTGGATACATTCCAGGCAGCCACCCTATTTGCCCAGGCGGAAGGTATCATTCCGGCTCCGGAATCATCACATGCTATTGCCGTTGCTATCCGCGAAGCACTGGAAGCGAAAGAAGAAGGCAAAACCCGTACGATCCTGTTCAACCTGTCCGGTCACGGATTGATCGACATGGCAGCTTACGACCAGTATCTGGCCGGCGACCTGACAAACTACGAAGTAACAGATGAGGAAGTTGCTAACAATTTGTCAGAACTGGAAAAGATCATCAAATAAGAGAACTATTTACCAAAATAAAAGTGGCGCTAATAACAGGGACTCACGTCTTTTGTTATTCGCGCCACTTTCGTGTGTGTCTATGAATGTTTTAAAATAGGTATTATGAGAAAATTTCCTCATAATTGGTAGCCGGAACAAGCATTTTCTGTGTATTCAGGCTATAATCTTTCTTCTTTTTGTCCCACATTCCGTATTCGGAAGTGATATTTCCGTCTTCATTATACTGATATGTAATCAGATAATAAGGATCCCATGTCTCTTTTGCCTGATTCCAGCGGTACGCTTTTTTCTCAGCGACTTTGCCGTTATCATTGTAGGCGAATTCATATTTCACCTGTTTGTTCAAAAGCCCTTCTTCCTGTAGGAATATTACTTTTGAAACGATCTTTCCGTTCTCTTCTTTCGTATCATACAGATAGTTTCTGGGAGAAGCGGCACTCATTGCCAGACTGCAAACAAATAAAACAACAAGTGATAAAATTTCTTTTCTTAAAATTGAAGCTTTCATAAAATATATTACTTATAAGATTTACTTTCAAATTGCGTGCAAATGAACACAGTTTTCCGGTAACAGCCAAATATATTCTGACATATTGATAGCGAAACAGTCTTATTTAACTATTTTAAACTACACCGGAATACCTACAAAAGAGCACATAACTTACAGTTTATAACAAAAACGATTTACAACATCAAAATAACATTGTTTTTAGTCACTATTTTCTTAATAAGCCAAGAGAAAAAGCCAACTTACTTACGAATTGACACCAATAGTTTTTTTTCATCATCAGCAGCATTATTCAGAACTAAATATACACTCACGATTGTTATTTAGAAATAAAAGAAGGATATTAGCATCCAAATTAAATCGGTATATCATGGAGAGAAATATTTTTAAACTGGAAAATGACCAATTGAAAGAGATTGCTCTTTCATTGCGACAGAAAGTAGAAGAAGGTCTGGCAAAAGACGGCCAGGAGATACAATGTATCCCGACATTCATCACCCCTAAAAGTACAAACATAAACGGTAAAGTCCTCGTTCTCGACCTGGGAGGTACGAATTACCGGGTGGCAACAGTCAACTTTAATAATGACAAACCGACTATCCATCCTGAAAACGGCTGGAAAAAAGATCTGTCGGTAATGAAAACACCCGGTTTCACCCGTGACGAGCTGTTCAAGGAACTGGTCGACCCTATCGGAGAGATCAAGCGGGAGCAGGAAATGCCGATCGGTTATTGTTTCTCGTACGCAGCCGAATCGCTTCCCGACGGGGATGCCCGGTTGTTGCACTGGACAAAGGGAGTGCATATCAAGGAAATGCTCGGACAGCCGGTTGGGAAACCTTTGCTTGACTATCTGAATGACAGAAATACCCCCGGGTTTACAGGCATAAAGGTTCTTAATGATACCGTAGCCAGCCTGTTCGCCGGACTTACCGACAGCAGTTATGACGCCTATATCGGACTTATAGTCGGGACGGGAACTAATATGGCGACCTTTATTCCTGCCGATAAGATTACAAAATTACCCTCTTCCGTACAGGCACACGGGCTAATCCCTGTCAATCTGGAATCAGGAAATTTCCATCCGCCCTATCTGACAACTGTCGACGACACGGTCGATGCCTGCTCCGACAGCCGTGGCATGCAACGTTTTGAGAAAGCCGTCTCCGGCATGTATCTGGGAGAGATATTGAAATCGACCTTTCCGCTGGATGAATTTGAAGAAAAGTTTGATGCGCAGAAGTTGACGACTATCATGAATTATCCGGATATTCATAAAGATAAATATGTACAGGTTGCCCACTGGATATACAACCGTTCTGCCCAACTGGTAGCTGCTTCGCTTGCGGGACTGGTCTCTTTATTGGTTTCCTATAATAAGGATATCAAAAAAGTATGCCTGGTGGCCGAAGGAAGTATGTTCTGGAGTATTAACAGGAAAGATAAAAATTACAGTGTACTCGTAATGGAAGAACTGGAAAAGCTGCTGAACGAGCTTGGAATAGGCGATGTGAAAGTTCATGTGAACAAAATGAATAATGCAAATCTGATAGGGACGGCTATTGCAGCATTGTCCTGATAAGAAAACGAGGGTATGTCAATCAGTTGAAATACCCTCGCTATTTCTTATACTCTTCCTAAAAATTCATCCACCGTATAATTCAGAAAATTATTAAACGGCAGTAATTCTTCGAATCGCTTTAAGGTCTGATCCATCCAGTCATCCGCCATAAAGAACTCGTCCGGCAAGTTGGCCGCAAAACAAAAATCTTTATGCTTCATGATCTCGTCATATTTGAAATCGGTCGGATAACCGGCCGGCATACGCTTCAGTACCTCCCCTTCCATCACCGGGAAGGCTTCCTTAAAGGATGGCTTTTCAATGATACCGACAAACTCGTCGATGTGATCGTAAATATCCTGGCGAAGCATTTTCAATAATTTAGGCGGAGGACACCATACACCACCGGACAGCATACAGGCACCCGGTTCGAGATGGATATAATATCCGCCCCGCTCGCTGGCACGTCCGCCCTGGGCCATATAAGCTGCAAAATGAACCTTATAAGGTGTCTTGTCCGGAGAGAAACGCAGATCGCGATAGATGCGAAACTGGCAATCCTTCGATTCCAGGCCTGCTACCTGCGGATCGAACAGGGCAATCCGGTTGATTACTTCCTGCACTTCGTCGATAAATCCTTTGTGCAGGACATCGAAGCGGTCCTTGTTTGCCTGGAACCACTCCCGGTTGTTGTTTACGCTTAATTCCTTCAGGAATTGTATAATCTCTTTATTCATATTCTCTGTCTGTTTTACCTACAAAGATAGGGAATAATATTATTCATTCTTCCAGTTTCTGTCGGTACGGAAAGGAGCGACCGGCAAACCTTCCTTGCTGAACAGGTTGCCGATGGTCGCATCATCGAAACAATAGTGCACCACGACAGGCTTCTTCACTTTGGAAGAGGTTACAACAACCGTATTATCTTTGATCCGGACTTTGGCAGGAACAAAGACACCGTCTTCGCCGGCTATCATGAATCCGGTAATTTCCTTATCTTTACACATCAAACCGTTACCGGCATGCAGGAAAGAGATGACAGCTTTATTCTTATCGATGGTCATACTTTCAAACAGAGGGCTTTCATATCCGGAATCGAGCCGGCCATATATCTTGCCCAATGCCATATTCGCCAGGCGTTGTCCTACACTTTGCTTATCGGTCGGATGGATATTCTTTACATCTGCCACGCAATCTGAAACAGCGACCATCCCGGCCCCTGGAACCGTACGGGCAACCCATTCCTGATGCTCGCGAACCAAAGCAGCGCCATTATCGCCGGCATTATAGGTAAACGGTGCGATCTGCACCAGATAGAACGGAAAGTCTTTTTTGAAACTCTTACGCCAGCTCTCGACCATCGTTTTCAGCAGGATTCCATACGATTCCGGATGATCGCGGTTGGATTCGCCCTGATACCAGATAGCACCAGCCAGGGCATAAGGCACGACCGGGCTGATCATCTGATTATACAGTACACCCGGCTCTACGGGCCACCAGGGATATGTTTTATCGGGCATTACATCACGTATGCGGGGATTATTCATTACCTGTTCTTCGGGCACCCATACCTCAGCCGGAGTACCTCCCCAGGCAGACACGATCAGGCCGACAGGGACATTCAGGTCTTTTTGCAAGTCACGTCCAAAGAAGTAAGCTATAGCGCTGGTACTCTTCATCCTGTCAGGAGTACAGAGTGCCCACGACGCTTCACAATTATTCTGTGGAGTAGCAGCTCCACGTTTGGGGATATGGAAGAAACGGATATTCGGATAATTGGCGGCAGCGACCTCTTTTTCACTGTTGTCGATACCGTGCATCGGAGTCCATTCCATATTGGACTGGCCGCTACACAGCCATACTTCGCCCAGCATGACGTCTTTCAGTTCACGGGTGCCATCGCCCAAAACCGATAAGGTATAAGGACCGCCCGCTCCGATCGTTTTCAGGGTGGTATCCCAGGTTCCGTCCGAACGGACGACAGTCGTTGCCGTATCCTGCGGAGCCCAGCTTCCGACAACTTTGATTGTAGCACTTGCAGATCCCCAGCCCCATACAGGCACTTCACTTTTCTGCTGTAACACCATATGGTCGGTAAAAACAGACGGCAGACTAACCTGTGCCTGCATACCGGCAACCAGAAGGGACAGACCGGCGGCTATCCCTGTAATTCGTGTAAGTTTCATGTATCTCTTTGTATTTGATTGATTAACGGATAACAAATGTACAACAAAAACTAGAACGAGAATCCCAGATTCAAATAAAATTGAAGGCTGGTGTTTTGATTGGACATGCTGAAAGTCGCACTTAGCGGTCCCGCAATGCTGTTATACGCATATCCGAGACTTCCGCCCCATACGCTTTTCCCTTTCAGCAGGTGGAAGAAGTCATCATGATGAATCGCATAATTACCGATCAGGGAAATATAGTTATTCCCTGCAATACGCTGACGGAAATGCAGGCGGGCAACGGCTACCGAGTTGTCGAATATCTCCATCCGGTTGATTCCGGCAAACGGCAGCTGCTGGGGCACATACCGTCCTTCCACCTCGCCACCGACCGCATTCAGGAAAGGATAGGCCAGGTTTCCACCGATCAGTACGCGGCCATACAGGGAAGGCAATATACTGAAATGGGAAGTAACAGGTATGACAGATGTGAAATTCAGGCCGACCGCAGAGAACGGTGCATGCCCGTTATAACTGACGAAATTGTCCGTATAAAAAGAATAGTCTGCTTTCAGGGAAACGCCTTTTGTCGGGAAATACCGCTTATCGAACGTCTCCAGATGTGCCATAGCGAAATAACTGATAAAACCTTCCGGCTTTACCTCGTATTGGTTATTATCACCGGTATAGAGGAAGGAATTATAATCATAATATTCATAACGCAATCCCAGCTTGAACTTGAAATTCAGCCAGTTCATATCCGAATAACCGAACTCGGCAAAATGATGGGTATAGCTGGTATTGAATGTTTTATCGCCTTTCTTGTAGATATCCAAATCCTGGTAAGTGAACTGGTAGGCCAGGTTCAGATTACGCAAGGGAGTCCTTTCGATGGCATAATCCAGGCGGGCAAACGAAGTCTTCCCCCCGACACGCCCGGTAAATCCCAGCTTCGAATGATTGCGGGCCCGGTGATCGAAAGTGGCATTCACCAAGACGCCGATGACCTCTTCCGAATCGAAACGCACACCCAGGTTCACAGAGCTGACTGATTTCTTTTGTGCCGTCAGCACCAAATTCTGCTGTTGCTCGCCGGTCAGCATATAATCTACATTCGAATAGGCATTGGAGCCGATCAACACAGACATGGCATGATGGAGTTCGTGCAACGTGATCCGGCTGTTTTCCCGCAAACCACTGATCTTCATCAGCCACTTTTCGTCCCTCGGATCGGTACCAACAAAGGAGATCGTCCGGATATAGAAGCTGTCGGTAGGCAACGCGGGGTAAGATTTCCGGACATGTCCATGCTCTTCCGGACAGGAATCTTCCGCTATTCCTATTTTCTCTTTCAGTGCAATGATCTCATCCCAATGGGCATAGGCTTCCTGCTCTCCGCGACGGATCAGCGTATCGAGTGCAACCGTACTGAAGCTGGCAGCATTATAAGAGGTCATATTCGGGCGGAGCAACAGGTCGGTCTGCTCCTTATTACGTGCATATTTATCATGTCCGTGCAAGGCGATGATCTGCCCGATCACATCACCGGGACTGTTCAGCTTGTCAAGCGTCTTCAAATCACTGGTACCCAGGTCTACACCAATAATAACGTCGGCACCCATCTCCCGGGCGACATCTACCGGGAAATTATCGTTCAATCCCCCGTCTATCAACACCATACTATCCAGCCGGACAGGGGTAAACACTGCCGGGATCGCCATACTGGCACGCATCGCCAGCGGCAGGCTGCCTTTACGGAACACATAATCCTTCCCATCAACTGCATCCACAGCGACACAGGCGAAAGGTATATTGAAGTTTCTGAAATCTACGGAATCATGATAACCGATCGTCAGGTTGGAAAAGAGATTCATCAAGTTCTGTCCCTTTATCATCCCCTGAATGACACGATCCTTTTTGTCCTTTCCAAAAGGCAGAGAAAGAATATATCGTTCGGAGTTTTCCTTTTCCGGAAAGGTAAGGCTGCTTCGTTTGATCCGGTCGCTGAGCAACATCGTCCAATCCTGTTCCAGCACCATCGTATCTATTTCCGCCGGCGTATACCCGATGGCATATAAGCCGCCGACAATGGCGCCCATACTCGTACCCGCCACGTAATCAATCGGAATGCCGGCTTCCTCCAACACTTTCAACACCCCAATATGAGCTACACCTTTTGCACCCCCGCCGCCTAATACAACTCCAACCTTCTTCCGTTGAGCTGTCAGGGAAGGCAAAGCGACCAGTAACATCAGCAAAAAGCAAAGTAACTTTTTCATCTGCACACTATTTACGACAAATGTAGTTCGTTTACGCTAAAGATGCAAACGATTCGGAGTTTACTGCATTTACTATACCGGATTCATAATTTATCATACGGGAGGAAACGCAATGAGATAAATAAAACACGAAGTAAACAACAGACTCTCCGATAAATGTATTAAATTTGAAGCCTATTTCTCACCTTAAGAAGAAAAACTCATATGCAAAAATCAGCATTCTGTCTATTACTATGCTGCTTGACATTTCAAAGCTATGCGACAGTAGATTTACTGAAAGGCTATCAGTATGCCTCAGAACAAGCGCCGAAAGGGAACGAGTGGGAATCACCCGAGAACCTTGCGCTGAACAAAGAACAACCCCGTGCCTGGTTCTTCTCCTTCCAGAATCTGGAGAGTGCCCGGAAAGTATTACCGGAAAACAGTGCCTACTGGCAATCCCTGAACGGAGATTGGAAATTCAATTGGGCCCGTACGCCCGAAGAACGTCCGAAGGATTTCTACCAGACCTCCTTCGATGTATCAGGCTGGGACAATATCCCCGTGCCATCCAGTTGGAACATTGTCGGTCTTCAGAAAGACGGGACACAGAAGTATGGTACCCCTATTTACGTGAACCAACCGGTTATCTTCCAGCACAAAGTGGCTGTCGACGACTGGCGGGGAGGCGTGATGCGCACCCCACCGGAAAACTGGACGACCTTTAAAGACCGCAACGAGGTCGGTTCTTACCGTCGTGAGTTCACCATCCCGGAAGACTGGGACGGACGTAATGTATTTATCAGTTTCGACGGAGTAGATTCCTTTTTCTACTTATGGATTAACGGCCATTATGTAGGTTTTTCCAAAAACTCCCGTAATGCAGCCAATTTCAACATTACTCCTTATCTTCAAAAAGGAAAGAACATTGTGGCAGCCGAAGTGTATCGCAGTTCCGACGGCTCGTTCCTCGAAGCACAGGATATGTTCCGCCTGCCGGGTATCTTCCGGACCGTTGCACTCTATTCGACACCGAAAGTGCATTTCCGCGATCTGGTAGTAACACCCGATCTGGATGCAACATATACCGACGGTTCGCTGACCGTCAAGGCAGACATTCGTAACCTCGATAAAAAAGCAATCAAGAATTATAAAGTGTATTATTCACTTTATGCCAACAAACTCTATTCAGACGAAAATACACTTGTCGATGGATTCTTATCGCCTGTCATCGAACGGATCAATCCGGATGAAACAACAGAGAACCTGATGACCATCAAAGTGAAAGCGCCCAACAAATGGTCGGCCGAACAGCCCTACCGCTATACACTGGTTGCTGAACTGAAAGATAAAAAGAATAAAACGATCGATATGGTTTCCACCACTGTAGGTTTCCGCAAGGTAGAAATCAAGGATACACCGGCATCTGAAGACGAGTTCGGACTAGCCGGACGTTATTATTACGTAAACGGCAAGACTATCAAACTGAAAGGTGTGAACCGTCACGAAAGTAATCCGTCCGTAGGCCATGCCATCACACGCAAAATGATGGAAGACGAAGTGATGCTGATGAAACGTGCCAATATCAACCACGTTCGTAACTCACATTATCCGGATGATCCGTACTGGTATTACCTGTGTAACAAATATGGTCTTTATCTGGAAGATGAAGCCAATATCGAATCACACGAATATTACTATGGCCAAGCCTCCCTGTCCCATCCGAAAGAATGGCGGGATGCACATGTGGCACGTGTCATGGAAATGGTAAACGCCCATATCAACCATCCGTCTATCGTGATCTGGTCGCTGGGGAACGAAGCCGGTCCGGGACACAACTTCGTAGAGGCCTACGATGCTTTAAAGAAAGCAGACCTGTCACGTCCCGTTCAGTACGAGCGCAACAATAAAATTGTAGATATGGGTTCCAACCAGTATCCGTCTATCTCCTGGGTACGCGGTGCCGTGAAAGGCGATTATGACATCAAGTATCCGTTCCATATCTCAGAATATGCCCATTCGATGGGGAATGCCTGCGGTAACCTGGTTGATTACTGGGATGCAATGGAGTCGACCAACTTCTTCTGTGGTGGCGCCATCTGGGACTGGGTGGACCAGTCTCTCTACAACTATACGCCCGACGGCAAACGCTACCTGGCTTATGGCGGTGACTTCGGCGATACGCCCAACGACGGTCAGTTCGTAATGAACGGTATCGTGTTCGGCGACCTGGAACCGAAACCGCAGTATTATGAAGTGAAAAAGGTATACCAGCATATCGGCGTCACAGAAGTCGATGCACAGAAAGGCCTTTTCGAGCTGTTCAATAAATACTATTTCAACGATCTGTCCGATTACGATGTGAAATGGTCGCTTTACGAAAACGGCAAAAAAATGGAAAGCGGTTCACTGAATCCGGGTAAGGTTTCACCACGTAAACGTGTGCAAGTAGCCATTCCTTATACGTACAGCCAGCTAAAAGCGGACAACGAATATTTCGTTAAAGTACAGTTCCTGCTGAAAGAGGACAAACCCTGGGCCCCCAAAGGTTATGTAATGGCAGAAGAACAACTTCCAGTCAAAGCATCTGCCGGTAAACCTGCCATCAACGAAGTGGCAAATGCCTCAGCGGTAGAATTAACTCTCGAAAAACAATCGGACGCACGCTTCTCAACGATCAAAGGAGAGAACTTCAATGTCACATTCGACAATGAAAGCGGTACGATCTATAATCTGAATTATGGTGGCGAAACAATCATTGCCGACGGAAACGGTCCGAAACTGGATGCTTTCCGTGCCTTCACGAATAACGATAACTGGTTCTATGGAAGCTGGTTCGAAAACGGATTACACAATCTGAAACATAAAGCTACCGCGTCCAAAGTGATCAAGCGGAAAGACGGTTCCCTGGTATTGTTCTACACCGTAGAATCGCAGGCTCCCAACGCAGCCAAGATACTGGGCGGAACATCCAGCGGCAAGAATAAAGTGGAAGAACTGACTGATAAAGCCTTCGGCGAAGACGACTTCAAGTTCACGACCGACCAGGCATGGACCATCTACCGTGACGGTTCCATCGAACTGCAAGCCAGCATCACCTCCAACAATTCAAGCCTGGTACTGCCACGTTTAGGCTACCGGATGATCGTTCCTCAGCGTTATGAAAACTATACATACTACGGACGAGGTCCGGTTGAAAATTATGCCGACCGTAAAGCCGGACAGTTTATCGAGCAATATAAATCGACCGTAGCCGACCAGTTCGTGAACTTCCCGAAACCACAGGATATGGGTAATCATGAAGATGTGCGCTGGTGTGCACTGACCGACAAGGCTGGCAAGGGAGCTCTCTTTGTGGCAACCAACCGCCTTTCTACTTCTGCTTTGCAATATTCCGCACTCGATATGACATTGGCCGGACATCCTTATCAGTTACCGAAGGCCGGTGACACTTATCTGCATCTTGACCTTGCCGTTACAGGTTTGGGAGGTAACAGTTGCGGACAGGGTGGCCCGTTGATTCATGACCGTGTATTTGCCGGACAAAACAATATCGGCTTTATCATCCGCCCGGCCACACAAGACCTGTCAGCTGCCGCGCAGGTATCGGCTGCCGGTGAGATTCCTTTCTCCATCACCCGTTCCCGTGTAGGTATGGTTGAATTATCATCTATTGATAAGGATGCTGTCTTCTGCTACACGATCGGCAAAGAGAAAAAAGCGAAAGAATATACCGGAGCTATCCCGATGCGCGAAGGCGGAACAATTACTGCCTGGTTAAAGAATAATCCGGAGATCAAGTCGACAAAGACTTTTAACAAACTGGAAAGTGTCCAGACAGAAGTTATCTACGCCAGCAGCGAAGAGGTTGGCGAAGGCGATGCCAAACACCTGGTAGACGGCGATCCGAATACGATCTGGCACAGTATGTATTCTGTCACAGTAGCCAAATATCCACACTGGGTAGATCTGGATGCCAGCGAAGAGAAAGCATTCAAAGGCTTTATCTATATGCCTCGCAAAGACAGCAACAATGGTAATATCAAAGAATATTCCATTCAGGTCAGCTCCGATGGTAAGAATTGGGGTGAGCCTGTCTGCAAAGGCCAGTTCGCAAATAACCGGGACGAAAAGAAAGTCCTCTTCGACAAACCGGTAAAAGGACGTTACATCCGTTTCACCGCACTGAGTTCACAGAACGGACAGGATTTTGCAACGGGGGCGGAACTGACTATTTTGAGTGAATAAGAGATTTGTATCTTAGGATGTCTCTATAGGGGCGGGCAAAAGCCCGCCCTTTTTAGTAATTGCCCAAGCAGCAATCAGCCTTACTGAATAAAGATTTGCCTCTATTTGGAAAATCAGGAAAAATCCTGTTTCTTTGTAAAAAGGTTATATCAATGAGTAACATAAGAGACAAAGTGGAATTTATAGCGGCTATGATTGATGCGTTTGCACAACGGAATAGCTTAAATAAACAGCAAGCTTACCGTTATATCCGCCGTTTTCACGGGATTGACTTCCTGGAGCAGCACTATGAGGCTATCCATACGCTTGATTTTAAAGAAGCTCTTTCTTATCTGACACTTTATTGCCAACGCCAGGGAGGGGCTATCGCATGATACTTTATCATGGTTCCAATGTCATCATAGAAAATATAGATTTAACTCGCTCTAAACCTAACAAGGATTTTGGGAAAGGTTTCTATTTGTCTTCGGATGAAGAACAAGCTTTTCATATGGCCGCTCTAAAATCTGCTATTTTAGGTGGAGAACCTATAGTGACTCGTTATGAGTTTGATGAAACCTATCTTCACGGAACTGATCTATCAGTGAAAATATTCAGTTCATATACAGAGGAATGGGCGCAGTTTGTGTTTGCAAATAGAAATAGTAAAAATGGAAATGCCGTATTTCAATATGATATCGTTTATGGACCGATAGCAAATGATAAGGTTGGTTTACAAATCAAGAAATTAGAAGATAAATCTATTGATATACAAGAATTTCTCCATCGATTAAAATATATGAAAGGGATTACTTTCCAGTATTATTTCGGAACTGAAAAATCAATTCATTTACTAAGAAGATTATGACAGACTTTGATTATATGGTTGAATCGGTTACGGCAGACTTAGTTGTCTTACTGATGGAACGTTTGGGGATGGATTTACAAACCGCATTGGATACGGTTTATACATCGGATACCTTCGCTAAATTGTCCAACCCGGCTACGGAGTTGTATTATCAAAGTCCATATTATATTTACTCTTATCTCGAAACCGAAATAAGAACAGGCGTGATGGGATAAGGTATTATCTCGTCATAGTGAAGCCGGACAGGGGCCGGCTGTTCACTTAAACAAGTTATTAGTAGCGGAACAATAATAGTAATCAGTATTATTTTTTCATTGTAACGATTATCAAAACAGGGTTATCATCTTCCTTCAGATTCTGTAAAGCTTTATGTTCCAATAAAGCAGGATCCTTTTTTGCCAGTTCCAAAATATCCGTTACCTCCCACAGATTAATAACCACATCATCCGTTGCCTGGATATTCGGATAAAAAGGTAACCGGCTCACTAGTGTCCCGTTAAAATCGGGACGAGTTATTAATTAATCAAATAATCCCGGAATAAGGGGATTAAATTGTTCTTTGACATCATTGAAATTAGTCTTATTAAACAGCTCTTGTAAATGCGT